>JACQDI010000034.1 GCA_016201195.1 Acidobacteriota bacterium
CTGTGCAGCCGCTCCGGCGCTGGCGCTACCGCATCTTCGCCGTCACCTGGCTGGCTTACGCCGGCTTCTACCTCTGCCGGAAAAACTTCAGTGTTCTCATGCCGCTGCTCGAGACCGATCTCGGCTATTCCAAGATTCAGTTCGCCAACGTCATCTTCGGCTACAGCCTGCTCTATGCCCTGGGCCAGTTCGTCGCCGGGCCGCTGGCCGACCGGTACGGCCCACGGCTCATCGTCGGCCTCGGTTTCCTGATCGTCATCGGCTCGAACCTAGCCATGGCCTTCGGCGCATCACTCGCCCTGTTCGCGGTGCTGAGCTGCTTGAACGGCGCCGGCCAGGCCACCGGCTGGTCGGGCCTGGTGAAGAACATGGCGTGGTGGTTTCCGCACGAGCAGCGCGGGGTCGTCATGGCCTGGTGGAGCACCAACTATGTACTGGGAGGTTTTCTGGCCACGGTCTTCGCCACTTTCGTCGCCGCCCAGGGATGGCGCTGGGGGTTTCTGGGCGCCGGCGCTGCTGCTCGCCCCGATCGCCCTTGGCTTCGTGTTGCTCGCCCGCGACAAGCCTTCCGACGCCGGTTTCCGCGACCTCGAGGATCCCGAGCCGGTCCGGCGCGGCGACGTCCGCCTCAACCGCGCCGTGTGGATCCTGGCCGCCACCTGCTTCTTTTCCAAGATGACCCGCTACGCCTTCCTATTCTGGCTGCCCCTCTATATGACGGACCATCTCCACTACGCCGCCGCCGAAGCCGGCTACACCTCGTCGCTGTTCGAGCTGGTCGGATTCTCCGGCGCCGTCATCGCCGGCTATGTCTCAGACAAACTAATGCAGTCCCGCCGGTTTCCCGTGGCAGCGATCATGCTGTGGGGCTTGGCGGCCGCCTGCCTGCTGCATCCGGCCCTCGCCCGCACCGGCCACCTGGGAAACGCCATCGGCATCTCCCTGATCGGCATCCTGACCTACGGCCCGGACACGCTGATCCAGGGCGCGGCCGCCCAGGACGCCGGCGGTCCGAGCGGCGCCGCCACCGCCGCCGGCTTCATCAGCGGCGTCGGCTCCCTGGGACAGCTTTTCTCCCCGTATCTGGTAGCCTGGGTGGCGCAGAAGCACGGATGGGATAATCTGTTTTATCTCCTCGTGATTTTTTCGATCGTCGCCGGCTGCGTGATGGCCACCAAGTGGAATTACCCAGCAGGGCGACACCCCAGGGCCGCAGCCAGGCCCCCGGCCGGCTCCGGCTGCCGGATCGTTCACGGAGAATAACCAATGGACTTCGTTTTTCAACGCTCCTACCGCGGGCCCCTCAAGGCGGTGATCCTCGACTGGGCCGGTACGACCATGGATTACGGGTGCTACGCCCCAGCCGTCGTCTTCATCGAGGTGTACAGGCGCAAGGGCGTCCCCATCACCATCGAGCAAGCCCGCGAGCCGATGGGCGCCCACAAAAAAGTCCACATCGGCGCCATCTCCAAAATCGATGCCGTGGGGCGGCTCTGGCAGGAGGTCCACGGCCGCCCTTGCACCGAAGACGACGTGGAGGCAATGTTCCAGGACTTCGTCCCACTCCAGCTCGCCTGCCTCGCCCGATACGCCGACCTGATTCCGGGAACGCTCGAAGCCGTGGCCGACTTCCGCCGCCGCGGCCTGAAAATCGGCTCCACCACTGGCTACACCGGCGAGATGATGAAGCTGCTGCTCGACGAGGCGAATAAGCGCGGCTATGTGCCCGATTCCTCGGTCTGCGCCACCGACGTCCCCGCCGGCCGCCCCCACCCTTGGATGTGCCTCCAGAACGCCATGAACCTCCAGCTCTATCCCATGGAGGCGTTCGTCAAAATCGGCGACACCCTGCCCGATATCGGCGAGGGGCTGAATGCCGGCATGTGGACGATAGGTGTTGCCAAGACCGGCAACGAGATGGGCCTCACCGAGCAGAAAATCGCCGCTCTCGATGGCGCGGCTTACCAAGCCCGGCTCGCCCGCGCCTCCCAGCGCCTCCGTCAGTGCGGCGCCCATTATGTCGTCGACTGGATCGCCGATGTGTCACCCTTGCTCGACGAGATTAACGCCCGTCTGGGGCGAGGGGAACGGCCTTAAATCTACCTATGTTGGTCCGGATACTCGCGTAAAAGGCCGATTTTTATTGCATTTCTGGGAACGTCTTGACGGGAACTCGCCGATAATAAGGGTATGAGGTGGAAGTCCATCCTACTCCCCGCTGCTTTGCTCCTCACGATTCTTTTCCCCGCGCTCGCCAAGGACAACAAGGGAGAGGAACTGGAAACCGTGGTGCTCGTCTTGCGCTTTGACCAGTCCTATTCTCCCACCACGCTCGAGGCGATGAAGGATGAGATCGCTCTGCTGATGCGCCCGGCCGAGTATCAAGTCGAATGGCGAGCCTATGAGGAGGCTCTAGGCGAGGAGATCTTCAGCCGCCTGGCCATTGTACGGTTCCGCGGAACCTGCCGAATGGGAGAGTTCCCGCCGCCGGCTGAGCGGTCGTCGGCCCTGGCGATCGCCCACTCCTCCGACGGTGTTATCATCCCTTACGCCGACGTGCAATGCGATCAGGTGCGGGGAATGATCCAGTCGATGGTGGCGCGGGAGAATTTTCCGCGCCGGGAGATGCTGCTGGGGCGCGCCTTGGGACGCGTCCTGGCCCACGAGCTCTATCACGTCCTCACCCGAAAGCCGGGGCACCACAAGGACGGCATCACCAAGCCGGCGCTCACCCCGCGAGATCTGGTGGTCGACCCCATCGAGTTTGAAGACGCTGCCCTGGACCACCTGCGCCACTCCGACGAGTCGGAAGCGTCCCGGTAGCGGCACTTCGCCTCCAGACCTCTACAGACACTCGTCCAGAATATCCAGCGCGCGGTCCATCTCCTGCCGGGTGATGGTCAAAGGCGGCGTGAGGGTCAGGATGTTGCCCATGGTCACCTTGAAGCTCAGGCCTTTCTGGAGCGCCCGGTACATCGCCTGCTCGGCCGCTTCAACGCTCCGCAATCTCATTCCCATCAGCAGGCCGAGGCCGCGCACCTCTTCGATGGCCGGGTGATCGGCCATCATGTGACGCATCCGCTCGAGCGCGTATTCGCCTACCACCCGGGCGTTCTCCAATAGGCCCTCCTGCTCGACGCACTGGATGGTCGCCAGCCCCGCCGCGCAGGCTACCGGATTCTTCTCGTGAGTGTAGTGACCAAGCGCCCGGTCGGGGGCCACGTCCAGCCCCTCGCGCGCAATCAACGCCGCCAGCGGAAAGATGCCGCCCCCCAGACCCTTGCCGAGGATGAGCATGTCGGGCACGACATTGTAGTGCTCGCAGGTAAACATCTTGCCCGTCCGGCCCAGGCAATGCGGAATCTCGTCAAGGATCAGAAGCGCTCCGTGCTTGTTGCAGGCGGTCCGGATCGTCTCCCAGTAGCCCGCCGGCGGGACATACGGCGTGCTACGCACCGTCTCCCCGATCACCGCGCCGATGTCGCCCTCTTTCTCCAGCACGTACTCGATGTAGCGGGCGCATTTCAGGTTGCATTCGCTTCCGCACTCCCAGGGGCACTGGCTGGGGTCGGGCGGCGGGGCGTGCTCCGCGCCGGGCAGCAGCGGGCCGATCCCCTGTCGGAAGAGCGCCTCCCCGCCGATCGAGATCGCGTCCAGCGACGCCCCATGAAACGAATCCCACAGCGACAGGGTCTTGAATCGGCCCGTCGCCGCCCGCGCCAGCTTCAGCGCCATCCCGATCGCCGTCGTCCCGCCCGGCGCGAACAGTACCTTGTTCAAATCGCCGGGCGCCAGCTCGGCCAGTTTCTTCGCCAGTTGGATCGCCGGGATGTTCGTGTATCGCCGCGTGCAGAACGGCAGGCTGGCCATCTGCGCGGTAATCGCCTCGATCACCCGCCGGTTCCCGAACCCGACCTGATGGACGTTGTTGCCGTGAAAATCCATCAGGCGACGGCCCTGGAGGTCTTCGATGTAAATGCCGTCACAGCCGCGGAGCACGTTCAGGCAGGGCGTCGAGAGTGACTGGCGCAGGAAATACTTCTCGTCCTCCTCCAGCCACCGCCGGGTCTCCTCGTCGAGGTTTTCCCGTCTCCAGGCTTTGCGCCGGGGGGAAAGATTCACGTCGCCTTCCGATTGTTTCATTGCCTGCCCGCTCGTTCACAAGGTAGTATACGCTATCGATATGTTCGGCCTGCTTAGCCTTCTGCTGTTGTGGCCCGCGCCCGCACCCATCGCCCAGCACGTGGTCATCATCGGCTGCGACGGCATGAGCCCCGACGGGGTCCGCAAAGCCAAGGCCCCCAACCTGAAGCAGCTCATGAAAACGGGCGCCTACACGTTGCACGCCCGCGGCGTGATGCCGACCAGCTCAAGTCCCAACTGGGCGTCGATGATCATGGGCGCGGGCCCCGAACAGCACGGCGTCACCTCCAACGAGTGGCAGCCCAACAAGTACGACTTCCCGCCGGCGGTCAGCGGACCCGGCGGCATCTACCCGACGATCTACGGCGTGCTGCGCGCCCAGCGCCCCGCCGCCCGCATCGCAGTTTTCCACGACTGGTGGGATTACGCCCGCCTGATCGAGCCGGGCGTGGCCACCGTCATCGAGCACGCCAAGGGAGCGCCCGAAACTACCCGCCGCGCGGTTGATTACATCAAGAAAGACAAGCCCGATTTCACCTTTATTCATCTCGATCATGTGGACCACGCGGGGCACGAATACGGCCACAGCACGCCGCAGTATTACGAGGCGGTGGAGGAAGCGGACCGCCTGATCGGCGAGGTGCTCCTGGGACTGAAACAAGCCGGCATCGCCGGCCAGACCATCGTCCTGATCACCGCCGACCACGGCGGCCGGGGCCGCAGCCACGGCGGCAACACCATGCCGGAGCTGGAAATCCCGTGGATCCTCAACGGCTCCGGCGTTGCCGCCGGCAAGGAGCTCACCACTCCGGTCAACACCTTCGACACCGCCGCTACGGTGGCCCACATCTTCGGGCTGACTCCGCCCGCGGTGTGGATCGCCCGGCCAGTGTTAAAAGCTTTTGACAAGTAGGGTAAAAACCGATGCGCCTCCGGCTCACGTCGCTCCTGCTTTTTACTCTCCCCGCCGCCGCTCAGGCCGCTGATCCCATCCTCTTCGTCCACGGCAATGGAGACAGCGCCGCGCTCTGGACCACTGTCATCTGGCGCTTTGAGTCCAATGGCTGGGACCCAGCGCGGCTGTTCGCCATTGACTTCACCAGCCCCACCGCGCGCCGCGATGACAAGGTCCCCGAGCCTAATCGTTCCAGCACCATCGACCAGACTAGCGAACTCAGCGCGATGGTGACGCGCGTGCTGCTCACCACCGGCGCCAAGAAGGTCGTGCTCGTGGGTAGTTCCCGAGGCGGCAACGCGATGCGAAACTACATCCGGAACGCCGGAGGCCAGGCAACTGTTTCGCACGCCATCCTCTGCGCGACCCCCAACCACGGCGTTTACGCCGGCCCCCTGAACCCCGGCAACGAGTTCAATGGGCAGGCCCCTTTCCTGAAAGCCCTGAACTCCGGCGGCGAAGTGCTCCCCGGCGTCGCCTTCTTCACCCTGCGCAGCGACCGCAACGACCTTTACGCCCAGCCCGAAGGCTCCGTCCTCGGGATGAAGGGCAAGCCCACCGGCGTTACCTACGACGGGCCCGCTCTCGAAGGCGCCACCAACATCGTGCTGCCCTCTCTCGACCACCGCGAAGTGGCCTTCCACCCCAAAGCCTTCCGCGAGATGTACCGCTTCCTCACCGGGAGCGATCCGGCCACGCTGGACATCCGCCCGGAAGAGCACCCGGTGCTTAGCGGCATGGTGAGCGGCTTCGAGAACGGCGCCCCCACCAACCGCCCGCTGGCTGGCATCCAGGTCGCCGTGTACGAAGTGGATCCCGCTACCGGCCGGCGCAAGGGGACGGCCGTGCGCGAAATTGTCACCGCCGCTGACGGGCAGTGGGGACCCCTGACCGCCGACCCCAAGGCGTATTATGAATTCGAGCTCCGCGATGCCCGGCACAGCGTACATATCTATCGCACGCCGTTTCCACGGTCCAGCCGCTACGTTCACCTGCGCTTCCGGCCGCCGGAGAGCCAGCAGCCCGGCTCAACCGTCGTGTTGAGCCGCCCCCGCGGCTACCTCGGCAAGGGGCGGGACGTGATCGAGATCGACGGCAAAGAGCCTGCCGACGTTCCTGCCGGCGTGCCCGTCCGTGACTCGGCGATGGCGCGCTTCACCGATGCGGATAGCCGTTCTGTACCCGTCCGTCTCAACGACGAAAAGCTGACGGTGCGGACCTTCCCTGCCGAACCAAGCCACCTTGTCGTGGCAGAGTTCCACCACGACTAATGACTTATGAAACTCTCGACACTGCTTCTGCTCGTTGTCGTCGCCGCCAATGGCGCCGTAGATCCCAGCCTGCTGAAGGAACTGAAGTGGCGCTCCATCGGACCCTACCGCGGCGGGCGCGTCACCGCTGTCGCCGGCGTCACCTCGCAGCCCAACGTGTATTACTTCGGCGCGACCGGCGGCGGTGTTTGGAAGACAACCGACGGCGGCGCGAACTGGGAACCCGTTTCCGACGGCCAGTTCTTGACCGGCTCAGTGGGAGCCGTCGGCGTTTCCGAATCCGAGCCCAACGTCGTCTACGCCGGCATGGGCGAGGCGCCCATCCGCGGCAACGTGTCCCACGGTGACGGCGTCTACAAGTCCACTGACGCCGGCAAAACCTGGAAGCGCGTGGGCCTCGAGGACACACGCCAGATTGGGCGCATTCGCGTTCATCCTCGCAACCCCGACATCGTCTACGTGGCCGCCCTGGGCCACGTGTGGGGACCCAACCAGCAGCGCGGGGTGTATCGCTCGACCGACGGCGGGAAGACGTGGAAACAAGTCTTCTCCCGCGGCCCCAAGGCCGGCGCCATCGACCTGATCCTCGACCCGTCCAATCCCAACATCCTCTACGCCGCCTTCTGGGAGGTCTACCGCACCCCTTGGACGCTCGAGAGCGGCGGTCCCAACGGCGGCCTGTTCAAATCCACCGACGGCGGCGACACCTGGACTGAGCTGACCCGCAATCCCGGTGGGCCCAAAGGCGTGGTCGGCAAGATCGGCGTCGCTGTCTCCCCGGTCAACCCCGAGCGCATCTGGGCGCTGATCGAGGCCGAGGACGGCGGCGTGTTTCGCTCCGACAACGGCGGCAAGAACTGGACCAAGATCAACGAGGACCGCCGCCTGCGCCAGCGTGCGTGGTACTACACGCGCATCTATGCCGACCCGCAGAAACTCGACACCGTCTACGTGCTCAACACCGGCTTCTATCGCTCGAATGACGGCGGACGCACCTACAGCGCGATCCGCGTCCCGCACGGCGACAACCACGACCTGTGGATCGCCCCCAACGACTCGAACCGCATGGTCGAATCCAACGACGGCGGCGCCAACGTCAGCTTCAACGGCGGCCAGACCTGGACCGCGCAGAACCAGCCCACCGCCCAGTTCTACCGTGTTGCCCTCGACCAGGACTTCCCCTACAACGTCTACGGCGCGCAGCAGGACAACAGCACGGTCAAGATTGCGAGCCGCACGACAGGCTTCGGCATCGACGAGCGCGCCTGGCATTCCGTGGGCGGTGGCGAGAGCGGCTGGGTAACGCCTCATCCGAAAGATCCCCAGATCGTCTTCGCCGGCTCCTACAGCGGCCTCATCACCCGCTATGACCACCGTACCGGCCAGACCCGCAACGTGACCGTGTGGCCCGATAACCCCATGGGCCACGGCGCCGAGGGCATGAAATACCGCTTCCAGTGGAATTTCCCGCTACTGTTTTCCCTGTACGAGGCGAATACGCTCTACGCTGCCGGCAACGTCCTCTTTAAATCCACCAACGAGGGCCAGAGTTGGACCCCCATCAGTCCTGACCTCACCCGCAACGACAAGTCCAAGCTCGGCCCTTCCGGCGGCCCCATCACCAAGGACAACACCAGCATTGAGTATTACTGCACCATCTTCACCGTCATCGAATCGCCCGTGCGCCAGGGCGTGATCTGGTCCGGCTCCGACGACGGGCTGGTCCACGTGAGCCGGGACGGCGGCGGCAAGTGGGAGAACGTGACGCCGAAACCGATGCCAGAGTGGATCCAGATCAACTCTATCGACGCCTCTCCCTTCGATCCCGCCGTCGCCTACGTCGCCGCCACCATGTATAAGTTCGATGACTACCGGCCCTATCTCTACAAGACGGCCGACTACGGCAAGACCTGGAAGCGGATCAACCAGGGCATCCCGGACGGCGCGTTCACGCGGGTCGTCCGCGAGGACCCCAATCGCCGCGGCTTGCTCTACGCCGGCACGGAGACGGGCATGTACGTTTCCTTCGACGACGGCGAGAACTGGCAGCCGTTGCAGCTCAACCTGCCGGTCGTCCCCATCACCGATCTCGCCGTCCACAAGCGCGAGAAGGACCTGGTCGCGGCGACACAAGGCCGGTCGTTCTGGATCTTCGACGACCTGCCAGTGCTGCACCAGATGAAGGACTCGATCGCCCAGTCGGACGTGCACCTGTTCCAGCCCGAAGACGCCTACCGCATGCCCGGGTCCGCCTTCCGTCCCTCGCGCGCCGCCTTCGGCCCGAACCCACCCAATGGAGCAGTGATCTACTACTACCTGAAGGACAAGCCCAAGGGTGAAGTGGCGCTGGAGTTCCTCGACTCCGCCGGCAAGTCGATCAAGAAGTTTTCGAGCAAGCCGGCCGAGGCGGCAGAGTCGGCCCCCGAAGAACCTTCCGCAGAGGGAGGCTTCCTCGGCGGCGGCCCGCCCGCGCGCGTCTCGGCCGAAAAGGGTCTCAACCGCTTCGTCTGGGACATGCGCTACGCCGACGCCACCCGCTTCCCGGGCCTGATTATGTGGGCCGGCAATGTCCGCGGTCCCTTCGCCGTCCCCGGGACCTACCAGGTGAAGCTCATCGCCGACGGCAAGGCGCTAACCCAGAGTTTCACCATCAAGAAGGATCCGCGCATCGCGACCACACAAGAGGACTTCGACAAGCAACTCGCCCTGCTACTCCAGATCCGCGACAAGCTGAGCGCCACTCACGAAGCGATCCTGCGCATCCGCGACGTCCGCAAGCAGGTCGACGACCTCGCCGCCCGCTGGAAGGATCAGGAGAAGGCGAAAAAAGTGGTGGACGCGGCCAAGGCTCTCTCGGCCAAGCTCACCGCGGTCGAGGAAGCGCTCTACCAGACCAAGAACAAAAGCAGCCAGGACCCGCTCAACTACCCGATCCGGCTCAACAACAAGCTCGCCTCGCTCGGAGGCGTGGTGGCAAGCGCCGATGCTCCCCCCACCACGCAGTCTCAACTGGTTTACGAAGAGCTGGCCAGCGGCATCAACGCCCAGCTCCAAAGGCTGGACGGCATCCTGCGCCAGGACCTGGATGCGTTCAACAAGCTGGTGCGGGAACAGGACCTGCCGGCGGTTACTTCTTCCTCGCCGCGGCCAGGATCTGATCGGCCACCTGCTGCGGGTTCTCGACGTTGAAGATCTCGATTGCGCTCGCCTGTCCGGCCGTCTCGATGCGCAAGTCTCCGATCCCCCACAGTCGCTGGCTCAGCCTCCGCCGCACCGTAGCGTCCTGGATATTGGCGAGCGGGATCGTCTTGACCGTGGTGGTCACCAGGCCGTGCTCATACCGAAGGTGATCGCCTTCCATGCGGCAGCAAGTGCGCTGGCGGTTTAAGTGGCGCTCGATGGGCCACAGCATCAGCAGCCCAGCCACGACCATCGCCGCCTGAGACGTGGTCCCCGGCTGCTCGATCCACCAGTAGATCGCTGTCCCCAACAGAATCAATACCACCAAGTAGCCGATGCGGATGAACCGCATCGTCGGGCGAATCTCCAGGTCCGCCATATGGGCCTCCTTCGCGGTGCGCTACACTGGACTACATGTACCACTATGATCCGCAAACCGCGCTGGAGGAACTGCAAGAAGACGCCATCCTTCCGCACCCCGTCCACCTGCGCGACATGATCCTGCGGGCCAAGCTCAACCCGCAACAGGCGCTCGACCTCAACCGCCGCTTCCAAAGCTACCTGCAAGCCTTCGGCGAATTGCAGGTATTGGCCAAACCCTTGCTGGAGGACTTAGCCCAAGCGGAAAGGAAGTAGGCAGTAGCCAGTAGGCAGTCGGCCGGCGGGAGCACCGAGGGCCACGGAGGCC
>JACQDI010000035.1 GCA_016201195.1 Acidobacteriota bacterium
CTTTCATGGCACGATGCCGGAAGCGGCGGCGGCCTACGGAGTGCCGCGTGAGTGGCGCGAGAAACACGGCATCCGCCGCTACGGCTTCCACGGCGCCTCCCACCGCTACATCAGCGAGCAAGTGCCGCACCGGCGGCTGGTCTCCTGCCACCTGGGCGGCAGCAGCTCGATCTGCGCCATCCGCGAAGGCCGCTCCGTCGACACCACCATGGGCTTCTCCCCGCAGTCGGGCCTGGAAAACGCCACGCGCCACGGAGACCTCGATCCGTTTGCCGTGCTGTTCCTGATGGATCGCCTCGGATGGGACCCGAGCCGGGCGCGCGAGGAGTTGCTGAGCCACGGAGGCCTGGCCGGTCTTTCGGGCGTTCCCGGCGGCGACGTGCGCGACCTCGAAGCCGCAGGCACGGAAGACGCGAAGCTCGCCCTCGAGGTCTTCGCCTACCAGGTGCGCAAGACCATCGGCGCCTACGCCGCCGCACTCGGCGGCCTCGACGCCCTGGCCTTCACCGGCGGCATCGGCGAAAACTCGGCCGCGCTCCGCCAAGCCTGCTGCCAGGGGCTGGAATTTCTGGGGATTCGCCTGGACCCCGTCCGCAACCGCGAGCAGACCGGGGACCGT
Source organism: Acidobacteriota bacterium (assembly GCA_016201195.1). Lineage (GTDB taxonomy): Bacteria > Acidobacteriota > Terriglobia > Bryobacterales > JACQDG01 > JACQDI01. Next base: position 620 of record JACQDI010000035.1, read on the forward strand.
TTGATCTCACCCGACGGCGCACCGGTAGCGGTGCATGCGCTCGCTACCAATGAGGAATTGATTGTCGCTCGGGAGACGTACCAGGTGCTCTCGGCCTCACCCGGCGGTTAAGGGGCCGCGGAACTCGAAGATCACGTCTCCAATCTCCAGGAGATCCCCATCGTGAAGGAGGACCGGCTCGGTGACCCTTTTGCCGTTGACGCTTGAGCCATTGCTGGAGTTGAGATCCTCGAGCAAGCATTGGCCGTCTCTGCGGGTAATCCGTGCATGGAAGCGAGAGAGCGTCTCGTTGGGCAGGGAGATTGCGATATTGGGGCTGCGGCCGATGTCGTTGGCTCCTTCGGAGAGGGGGAAGGTCCGCTCGGGGCGGCGGTTGGCGCCGAGTAATAACAGGCAGGGCCACGGGAGGAGCGTGGACTCCGTGGTTGGGGCTTCGGAAGCAGGGAGGGGCGGAGGAGCCATAACGGCGCCGAACGCGGTTTTGGCCTCGGCCACGTTCGCACGGCTGGCCGAGTCGCGAACAGCCAAGCTCACCAAGGCGGCCAAGTCCGGGGCCTCGTTGGGGGCGAACCAGGGGGACACGGCGGCCGCCAAGTCGGCCATACTCTGGAAACGCTCCTCGGGCTTCTTGGCCAGGCAGCGCAGGATGATCGCATCGATCTCTTGGGGAATCGATGCCAGGCGTGAGGGTGGCATCGGCTGCTCGTTCAGATGCTGCATAACCAGGCTGCCCACGGTTTCGGCGGCGAACGGGCGCCGTCCGGTTAGGGTCTCGTAGAGGACCGCCCCCAGCGAGTAGACATCGGCCCGGGCGTCGGCGGACCGGCCGATCAGTTGCTCCGGGGCGATGTAGTACCAGGTGCCGACGACCGTGCCACTGTCGGTCAGGGCAGGGGTATCCGCGGACACGCTGTCCCGCCGCTTAGCCAGCCCGAAGTCCATCACGTAGACGCGGCCCCCAGTGCTGATCCGGATGTTGCCCGGCTTGACGTCCAACCTCACTAAGCCCTTGGAGTGCGCGTACTGGAAGGCCTCTATGGCCGGCATCAGAATGGCCAGCGCTACCGTACGATCGAGACGGCCCCGAACCGCCAGCAAAGTGCTGAGGTCCAGCCCTTCGATATAGTCCATCACCAGATACATCTGGCCCTCATGCTCACCGGAGTCGTAGAATGGCACGATGTTGGGGTGACGAAGGGAGCGGACCACCTCCCACTCTCGCCGGAAACGTTCCCGCGCCCGCGGTTCCGCAGACAGCTCGGTGGGCAATAGCTTGACGGCGACGATGCGGTGGAGCTTCTGGTCCCATGCGCGGTAGACGATGCCCATGCCGCCCCTTCCGACCTCATTCAGCAGCTCGTACTGGCCCACGCGCTGGGCGACCCCTCGGCCTGCGCCCAGGACGTAGGATTCCTCCTCGAAGGCGCCCGCTAGGCCGCTCATCTCAGCCAGGCGGCGCTCCGTGAGACGGTAGCGCTTGTCCCGTCGGGCGCTGACGTCACCAATCTCGGCCTGGTCGAGCCGCTGCTGCACCGGCTCGATGTATTCGCCTTCCTCCAACACTCCCAAGATGTGGACGACGGCGTCGGCGGCGACTTCTTCAGCCATGGCGACCCTGGAGCTGAGCTGCTTGGAAGCTCTCACTAGGTCCTCGGCGGTCAACTCGTGGGACCCCTGGCGCAGCACCCAGTCGATGACGTAATAGACGCCGAGCCGCCGCTTGTCTTGCTGTGTACCCGAGCTGTCCTCCTGCGCCGAGCCGAACAGCCGCCCGGCGTTCTTCTCGATGATTTGGTAGAGCTGCGAATAAAAGCGGATGCGCCGGACATCCTCGGCTGCGAAGACAATCTCGGGCCGCCCATCGCTCCACTCCACGCACTCGTTGAATGCCCGCAGGATCCGGCGGGGGATGCCGCGGCCTTTGTAGGCCAGGTAATCCTTCAGGGTTTCGAAGATGCTGCGGGCGTAAGGCGGATCGGGCAGCAGCTCCGGCGGCGCGCTCCAGTCCACGAGCTGGTCGCAGATTTCCGGGACGCCGGACCACAGGCAGGGCAGGTAGCGGTCGTAGGAAAAGACGCTCTCGTAAATGCTGTCGCCGCGCCCGAGGTCCTCCAGCCACCGCTCGTGCAGGTCCTTGCCGGCCACGAACACGAAGCAGATGCCGGAGGTGGTGAAGAGAGTCTTGAGAGATCCGAGCAGCTCATCGATAACGGGCCGGCCCGAGCCGTTGGAGGTAGGCTGCTCCTCGATCTTGTCCAGCTCATCGAAGACAAAGACGATCTTGAGCTCGACCTTCTGAGTCGGCCGGCCCAACAGGCGGTCGCGTAGGCGTTCCAGCGTGGTGCGCCGCGCCAGCAGGCCGTCGCCGGCCAGGCGCCGGGAGATCCGGACGATGTCGTGTTCGGCAGCGCGGTCGTCATAGCAAAGGAACGACGTCTGCAGGTCGACAATCTTCGAGCGCTTCCACTTCAGGGTGGGTTCGAGCACCGCCGTCGGGCGCGGCACCTTCACGCCCAGCTCGGCGGCGCCTTCCCAGCCTTCGGTGGTGCGGCGGACCATGTTGACCGAGGTGCGCTGATAGGCCAGGGCCAGCTCCTCTTGCAGCTCGGCGGAGAGCCGAGAATACATCTGCTTCTCGTGAAGGCGCTCGTAGAGCCGCCGGATGATGTGGTGCATGAGCTCGCCCGCGGACAGGGGCCGGGCTAGGCTCACCTGCACGTCGAGCAGCGGACACCGCTGCTCCAGCAGGCGCACTACCTGGTTGACAAACGAGGTCTTGCCGACCCCGCGATAGCCTGTCAAGAGGAACGAGCCCCCGCTCGAGAACTGAATCCGGTCGGCCAGGGCCGCCAACTCCACTTGGCGGCCCACGAAGCGCTCCGCCACGGGTTCGTGAATGGGCTCGTGAAGAAAGCGGAAGCCGCTCTTCAACGGAATGACGACTTCCTGCCTCCTGAAACTGCGGGCGGGGGCCGCGACGCTCACTGTCATGGTTTGGCTTCTACCCAGAGCCAACGGTTTCTATAGTACTCCATGGCGGCTAAATGCGAACAGCCCGGCGCACGGGCCGGGCTGTTCGGGAAGCCAGTCGGGAAGGGTAGCTACCTTCTCTTCAGCGTCGGACGATCGTCGTCTTCTTCTTTGGCGCCGGGCTTGCCCTTGTTGTCCCCCTCGACCGGGATGGTGCCGCCGGTGGTCGCCTTGCGCAGCCGCGGGCGGTTGGCGTCCTTATCCTTATCGTCGATCTTGCGCCGCGCGTGCAGCGACATCAGCCGCGCTTTCACATCCAGAAACTCCGAAGTGTTGACCACGTACTCGGGCTTGGTCGGCAGGATTTGCTGGATCTCTTTCTGCGCCGCCTCGATGCGGTCTTCCGTCATGGGGTGGCTGCGGAAAGCCTTCGACAGAGTGCCCGGCTTTTTCTTCTCGAGCTTCTCCATCTTCTCGAAGAAGTCCACGAAGGAGTTAGGGTCGTAGCCGGCCTTGAACAGGTACTGTAGGCCCAACTGATCGGCCTCCCGCTCAAAAGCTCGGGAAAACTGCAAGAACCCCAGAGGGATGGCCAGCCCGGCCGCCTGGCGGATCCCGTAGCCGGTCCAGCCTCCCATGAAGATCAGCGGGATGGTGGCCAGGTTGACGACTTGCCCGCGCGTGGCCTGGCGCGTGCCATGCCGGGCTGCGACGTGGGCGATCTCGTGGGCCATAGCCCCGGCGATCTCCGACTCCGATTCGGCAAGCGCGATCAGGCCGGCGTTGACGAAGAAGAATCCGCCGGGCAGCGACATCGCGTTCGGCTCCTCGGTATCCAGCACCTTGATGGTGAACGGCACCTTGGCGTCAGAGTTGCGCACCAGGTTCTGTCCGATGCGGTTGATGTACTCGGAAATGATCGGGTCGTCGATCAGCCTGGCCTGCCGCTCGATCTCCTGAGCTAGTTGCTTGCCCAGTGCGATTTCCTTCTCGAGTGAGTAGAAGTTGATTCCCGAGCCGACGTTGCGGTCGCCGATCGCATCCACATCCTTCTTCTTGTTCTTGGACTTCTTCTGATTCTTATTTGTGGAGGGCGATGCCTTCTCGTCGTTTTCCTCGTTCTGTGCCGGCATCGGCGCCACCAGCGCCAATGCGACCAACGCTGCCAGGAGAGCTTTCTTC
>JACQDI010000589.1 GCA_016201195.1 Acidobacteriota bacterium
GACGGGAAATAGGCGAACAGGCCCGCCTTGTTGGCCATCACGTGCACCAGCCCGGAATTGCGGAAGATGCCGGCGGCAATCAGCTTCTTGTTCTTCGCCTGGGCGATCGCGTCGGCGACGGTTTTGGCGCGAACTGCTGGCGACATCTCGGCGGTCGCCGCATCGTAGGCGTTGACGTCGAGATACTTTTGCGGGCCGAGTGGCGGCAGGTACTCCGGGTCTTCGGGAGAAAGCGCCGCTAGCGCCTCGGCCTCGGACACCAGATTGCGCAGTGCCGCGTCCCGCTCGCTCGAAGGGGCGCTGGTGATGGCGGCGGAAACCGAGGCCTTCCGCTTGCCCTTCCAGGCGGTGACCCCGATGTGAACGGTCTCCGACACGCCGCTGGTGGAGGCCAGGTTGCGCGCAAAGCGCAGGTGAGCCCGGCGCCCGGCCACCACGTTAACCTCCAGCTCGGGCTCCGTGGCAAAGGACAGAATGATGTTGGTGAGGGCGCGGGCCTCTTCGCGAGTCATGCGCGCCTCCCCGTATTGATCACATTCACCTGCCGGAAGCGCGCGGGCGGGCAGCCATGGCTCACCGGGTTCGACTGCCCCGGCTCGCCCTTGGCGTCGGTGAAGACGCCGGGCAGCAGGTATTCGCTCTTCCCAGCCACACCGTCGCAGGAGTTCCAGAAATCCGCCGTGCGGGCCTGGTAGGCTACGTCGCGCAGCATCTGCGTCTTCTTGCCGTTCTTGATCTCCCAGAACACCTGGCCCCCAAACTGAAAGTTGTAGCGCTGCTGATCGATCGAGAAGCTGCCGTTGCCGACGATCAGGATGCCGTTCCGGATGCCGGCCATCAACTCCTCTTGGGTCAGTTTGCTATCTAGCGGGTCGAGCGAGACGTTGGGCATACGCTGGAAGACCACGCTCGACCAACTGTCGCCGTGGGCGCAGCCGCGGGAACTCATACCCGGCGCCCAGGCCACCTGCTCGCGCGTGGTCTGGTAATCGACGAAGATCCCCTCGCGGATCAGGTACCAGCGCTGCGCGGGGACCCCGTCGTCGTCGTAGCCGACCGTGCTTAGCCCGTAGGGTTGCGTGCGGTCGGCGACCATGTTGATCCACTTCGAGCCGTAGCGGAATTTGCCGAGCTTGTCGGGGGTGAGGAAGCTGGTGCCCGCGAAGTTCGCCTCGTAGCCGAGGGCGCGGTCGAGCTCGGTGGGGTGGCCACAGCTCTCGTGGATGGTCAGAAACAGGTGATGGGGGTCGAGCAGCAGATCGTACTTGCCGGGTGCGACCGGCTTGGCCTTCAGCTTCTGCACCGCTTCTTCGGCCGCCTGCTCGGCGTCTTGCACGAAGGGATATTCCTCGATCCACTCGTAGCCGCGCTGGGCCGGATACGACAGTGAGTTGCGCGACGCAAATTCTCCTCGCGCGGCGTCCACCGCCGTAACGTTGAAGGTCCCTTCCGACCGAACGATCTCTTGCTGGATGACGGATCCCTCGGTCGAGGCGAAGAACTTGTTCTCGCCGGCAAACAGCATGGCGCTCGAGACAAACCGCGCCCCCTTCACCTGGAGCGCCGTCTCGTTGATGCGCAGCAGCAGGTCGACCTTCTTGTCGAGCGGCACGGAGAACGGATCAACCTTGTAGGCCGATTTCCACTGGTCCTGGTGAGGTTTTTCGGGGGCCAGTTTCACCGTCTGTGATCCCAGGGCGGCGTTGGCTTCCGCGATCTCGACCGCCTGGCGCACGACTTCGGCCAGGGTCTTCTCGCTGAAATCGGGTGAGGCGGCGAACCCCCAGGCGCCTCTCTTCAACACCCGCACGCCGTATCCGTAGCTCGCGTCGGAATCGATGTTGCGTACCTGGCGCTCACGGGTGAAGATGCTCTGCCGGTGATAGCGGTTGATGCGGATGTCCGCATAGGCCACGCCCGATTTCTTGGCCAGCCCTAGCGCCATGTCGGCGAATTTCGTCCGGTCCACCTCGGCGGCCTGGAGCCGGGCAGCGGCCGCCGCGGCCACAAAGTCTCTGCGCGTGAGCATGATGTTTTGTACTTTAGCATGGCGTGGCGGCTCGACGGCTGCGTAGGGCGGCCCGAGGAGCTGCAGTCCCGCC
>JACQDI010000590.1 GCA_016201195.1 Acidobacteriota bacterium
CGGCGCAAGAACGGCTGGACCATCCGGGAGCGCGGGAACTGCTCCACGAGCTGAGCCGGCGGCTGGCTCAGACCGAGGAGTTCACCGAGCAGAGTGTGGAGCAGCAGGTGCGCGCTCTGGCTGCCGAGCGAGCGGTCAAGGCTGGCGTAATCATAAATGCGGCGCGGGCGGCGCTGAGCGGCCAGAGCGTGGGTCCCAGCGCGTTCTCGGTGTTCACGGCGGTGGGCCGGGAGCGCGCGATCGAGCGCCTGAGGTCGCACGCATGCTGATCGTGGGCATCGGGGGTCTGCTGCGGGACACGGCGGCGGCCGTGCTGCGCGACGGCGAGCTGGTCGCGGCGATCGAAGAAGAGAAGCTGCGCGGCGCGCACTGGGCGCGGCATCCAGGGACGCTGCCGCTGGAGGCCATCCGCACCTGCCTGAAGCTGGCCAATGCGACCGCCGAGGAGGTGAACTGGGTGATCCTGGCCGGCCCGCTCGGGGCCGGGGCCAGTGCCCAACTCCACGTGCAGGTCAAGTCGCTGTTCCCCAACGGCCGCATCCGGGTGGTCGATCACCACACGGCGCACGCAGCGAGCGCGTTCTTCCTGTCGCCGTTCGAGCGGGCCACCGTGCTCACGCTCGACCGTACCGGCGACATGCGCTGCGGGGCGCTGTGGCAGGCCGACGGCAACGCCCTGCGCCTCGAAGAAGAGCTCTACGCCCCCGACTCGCCGGCTGATTTTTACGGGCGCATCACTTCCCTGCTCGGCTTCCGCGCCCGCGCCGAGGAGCATAAAGTACAGTGGCTCTCAGCCTCCGGCCGACCCGTCTACGCCGAGTTGTTCCGCCAGGTGATGGGCGCCAACGCGCAGCGCTGGCCGAACTTCGACCGCAGCTTCTTCGATACGGACCACCCCACGCACGGCGGCTTCAGCGAGAAATTCTTTGCCCGCCTGGGCGTGCAAGGCCCGGAGGGGATTACACCTGAGATGCACTCGGACCTGGCGGCCAGCGTGCAACACGCGGTGGAAAGCGTGGTCCGCGACCTGGCCGGCAGCGGCGAGAACCTGTGCCTGGCTGGAGGCTTAGCCTTGAACGCGCTGCTGGTGGCGGCGCTCGAAACTTCGGGCTGCTTCGAGCGCGTGTACGTGCAGCCGGCGGCGGGCAACTCGGGGACTGCCCTGGGCGCAGCGCTCTATGGCTGGCACCACGTGTTGCAGCGGAAGGAGCGCGTGCCTGCCGGAAACCTTTGCTACGGCCCCGGGTTCGATCGCGAGGAGATCAAGAAGGTTCTCGAGAATTGCAAGCTGCGCTTCCGCTACTTGCTGACCACCGGAGAGTTGATCGACACGGCGGTGGCCAAGCTGGCCGATCGTCAAATCGTGGCCTGGTATCAGGGGCGGATGGAGTTCGGGCCGCGGGCGCTCGGAAACCGCAGCATCCTGGCGTCGCCGCTCAATCCGTATTCGACCGAAAACCTCAACAGTTACATCAAGCACCGCGAGCCGTTCCGCAAGTTCGCCGCTTCGGTGCCGGCCGAGCGCGCCGGTGAGTATTTCGAGTGCGGCCCGAACGCCCGGTTCCTGGCCACCGTAAGCCGGGTGCGGCCGGCCCACCGCGAGCGGTTTGAGGCTGCCGTGCTGGGTGGGGACCTGGTCCGGGTCCACGTCGTCCACAAGCAAGACAATCCTTTGTACTGGGAGCTGCTGGAGGCCGCCGGCCGCATCAGCGGTCTGCCGGTGCTTTACAATACTTCCTTCAACCTGTTCGGCGAGCCGCTGGTGTGCGACCCGCGGGACGCCGTGCGCAGTTTTTATTCCTCGGGCATCGATTCCATGTTCGTCGGTAACTTTTTCCTGGAGAAGTGATCCAACTCAGAGGGAGGATTCACATGATCAAAAGACTGACAATTGCGGCGGCGCTGCTGGCCGTGGTGGGCTTCGCCGAGCAGAAGACGGTATCGGGCTACCTGATCGACAAGGCCTGCTCCGCCGACGCGCTGAAGAAGGGCGAGAAGGTGGCCAAGGAGCACGGCGTGGATTGCGCGCTCATGGATGATTGCGCCAAGAGCGGGTATGGCGTCTACACTTCCGATGGCAAATTCATAGCCTTCGACACCCTCGGCAACAAGCGGGCCATGGCCGCGCTGAAAACGAGCAAGAAGAAAAGCGACATTCAGGTAACCGTCACCGGCGATGTGTCCGGCGACAGCATGAAGGTGGCGAGCCTGAAGCTGAATTAAGTTCAAGCTACGTTTCACCACAAAGGCACGAAGACACGAAGAAGAGAATTCTTAGTGTCTTTGTGTCTTCGTGGTGAAAGGGTAGCCTCAACCAAACCTCCACACGCGCTCGATGGTCTTGGCCAGCATCCAGCGCTTGTCCTCGTCGTTCAAAAACTTCAACTCGTCGCGGACGATCTTGAGGGCGCCGGCGTAGCCGCAGTGGCGCTCGACCAGGGGCCAGTCGGTGCCCCACATCAGGCGCTGCGGGCCGAACGCGTCGTAAAGCTTGTGCACCTGGTCGTGCGTGTCGCGGTATGGAAACG
>JACQDI010000591.1 GCA_016201195.1 Acidobacteriota bacterium
CGGCAGGTTCGAGGCCACGGACTCTTTACAGCAATTCGGAGGGCCCGGGGATCTTCGCCGCGGGCTGGTCGGGGGACGGCAAGCAGTTGCTGGCGAAGGCTGGGGACAAGATCGCGACGCTGGCGGTGGATAGCGGCGCGTTGCGGGTTGTGAAGTCCTTTGGCCGGCGAGGACCGGGGAACATGAGCCTGTCTCCGGACGGGCAGTACATCGCCTATGACTCCCCGCAAGCCGAGGAGGGGCCGGAGCGCGACATCTTCCTGCTGGCCAGCGACGGGAGCCGCGAAGTTCCTCTGGTCCGGCATCCCGGCCATGACGCCGGGCCGATGTGGACGCCCGACGGCAGCCGGGTGCTGTTCTTCAGCGACCGCGGTGGAGCGGTTGGGCTTTGGAGCGTGTCCGTTGCGCAGGGACGCGCCCAGGGCGCGCCGGCATTAATCCAGGCCAATGCCTCCCAAATGTTTCCGCTCGGGTTCAGCCGGAAGGGCGGTTTCCACTACTCTCTGCCGAGAGGGGCCGACGATCTCCTGGTGGCGGAGATCGATCGGGAAACCGGGCGGCTTCCGTCGGAGCCCGTGCCCGTGGTCTCGCGGTACGGGCGACCCACCTGGCCCTCCTGGTCACTGGACGGCCGTTATCTCGCATACCTGGTGAACACACCGTCGATCCTGGCGAGGGATGGGCCCCTGAGGGTCGTAGTGCGAGATATGGAAACCGGCCGCGAGCGGGAAATGCGCCAGGGCTTCCGCACCCTCGGGGGTCCCGCGGCATGGCGGCCGGACGGGAAGACCCTGCTGGTCTATGGGCTGCCGGCGGGCGGCGGCGAAAAGACGCCGCAGTTGGACGTGGCGGACGGATCTGCCAGCCCCTTGCCGGGAAGCCAGAACTGGAAGGACGGATGCGCGTTCCCTCAATGGTCCACGACGGGCGATGCCGTGTGGTGCGCGGTCAAGGGCGGCATCGTCCGGCGACAGCTCGGTTCGGGAGAAGAGAAAGAGCGAGTGCAATTTGGACGCAACTCCGCGAACGTGCCCCTGTCGCCGGACGGGCGGTGGGTGGCGTTCATGGGTAAAAACCAGACTCTAAGCCTCGCTCCGGTCGCGGGAGGAGAGCCGCGTGGGATCTTCCGGCTGGAAAGCGCCGGCGACTCCTGCCGGCTCTGCTGGACACCGGACTCTCGCTACGTGCTGTGCCGTAACCAGGAGGGCCAGGTGTGGCGCATCCCGGCGTCCGGCGGCGAGGCGCGGAAGCTCGCCATCCCGGTGAAAGGGCTGCGGGAACTCCGCGTGCATCCCGGCGGGAAGCGGGTGGTCATGTGGGTCGAGGAGCCGGAGCTCGATATCTGGGTGCTAGAGAATTATCTACCGAGGACGGCAGGGGCGCGCTGAAGGAGGAGAGGTCATGCTGGAGGGCGTTCTCAAGGCAGTGTTGAGGGTGCTGGCAGGAACGATTTTCATCCTGGCACTGGCCGCCACGATCGGCATCCCAGCGGGCAAGCGCGGGCCAGCGGCGGCAGAGCCGGGCGACGAACCGAGGCGGCCGGACCTTCACCGGCTTGCGCAGGACTATCTCGCGCCCGCGGATGTACCCCGATGGCCGCCGCCCGCTGCTCAAAGGTGAGGAGAACCTCGATCTTGGCCGCGTGAGCGCGAATGCCTGTTGTCTCCCCGCCCGGTTCGGGCTAGTCTCGCACAGGAAGGCCGGGCGGGCCGACCCGAGGAGGTGGAGGGATGAGTGAGACGAACCGAGACAACGGAAGTGACGCGACGCTCGAGTCCTGGAAGGAGATCGCCGCTTACCTGAAACGGAGCTAATTAAATTAGGAACGTCCGCCGGTTTGGAAGCCACTCGGCTCGATCACCCCGCGGTTGGATAGTTGGTTGAACAGGAAGCGGCAGCAAGGCGCCATGGCCGAGTCGAACACCCTACACCGCCACGGCGTGGGCCAAACTCTTGCGCAGGTTCCCGTAAGCCCGGAACACCAGCGACTTCACGGCCGACTCCGAGCAGTTGAGCGCCCGGCCGATCTGGCTGTAATCCATGTCGTGATACTTGTGCATGAGGATCGCCGCGCGCTGCTTGGCGGGCAGGGCGTGGATCGCTTGCCGGATCTCCTCGACGCTGGAGCGGTGAACCAGCGCTTGCTCGACGGTGGGCCGGCGATCGGCGATCTGCCGCACCGGCCGGTCCGCGGAGGCTTCATCCAGGCTCTCTTGTCCCGCTTCCCGCCGGGCGTCTCGCCGCCAGTTCAGCGCCAGGCGCGTGGCGATGCAAAACAGCCAGGTCGAGAACCGCGCCGTAGGCTGGTAGCTCGCGCGAGCCCGGTACACGCGAAAGAACACTTCCTGCGCCAGCTCTTCGGCGACCGCCTGGTTCAGCACCATCCGGTAAAGGAACCGCGTCACCGGCGTCCGGTATTCCTTGAGCAGAAGCGCAAAACCGGTCTCGTCGCCGCTCCGGATGCGCAGCATCAGATCCACGTCCCGCTGCGCAATCGCTATCGCTGCCATGCATCCAGAATAAGCGCAGTGCCGTTTTAGGTGGTTAAGACGACGAAAAATGATTGTAAAGGATGTAAAATCAGCCCACGAACTTGTATCCCAGCCCGTGTATGGTGAGGATCAACTGCGGGTAGCGCGGGTTCTCTTCCAGCTTCTGCCGCAGCCAGGCGACGTGAACGTCCACCGTGCGGGTGGTGGGCGTGGTGTCGTAGCCCCAGACCTCGTTCAGCAGCTCGTCGCGCGAGAGCGTCGCACCCCGGTGCTCGATGAAATAGCGGAGCAGTTGAAATTCCCGCGCGGATAGCGGGACCGGCTTGCCGTCGCGGGAGACCTCGGCGCTGCGAAAATCCACCCGCAGCGGCCCGAACTGGTGGGCGGCAGCGGCGGGCGAAACGGGTGGCGCGCGCCGCAGCAGCGCTTCGATGCGCGCCATCAGCTCCATCATCTCGAACGGCTTGGTCAGGTAATCGTCGGCGCCCAGTTTCAGCCCGACGACCTTGTCCACGGTCTGGCCGCGCGCGGTCAGCATCAGGATGGGCGTCGCGACCCCGCGCTGCCGCAGATCGCGGCAGACGTCAAACCCGCTCTTGCCGGGCAGCATTACGTCCAGAAGGATCAGGTCGAACGAGTCGGCGGAGGCCCGCTCGAAGCCGCTGTTTCCGTCGGAGCAGGTCTCGACTTCGTAGCCTTCGTCCCGCAGCCGGTCGGTGAGCGTCAGCAGCAACCCTCGCTCGTCCTCCACCAGCAGGATCCGCGGCTTCATGTGGCTACCGGCAGGTGCAGGGTGAAGGCGCTGCCCTGGCCCAGGACGCTTTTCACGCTGACCCTGCCGCCCTGCGCCTCCATGATGCGTTTCACCAGGCTCAGCCCCAGCCCGGTGCCGTGAATCTGCGCGCCCACCACGGCGGCGCCCCGATAGAACGGCTCAAAGATGTGGGGCAGGTCGTCCGGCTCAATGCCCGGGCCTTTGTCCTCCACGCTGATTTGCACTTCGCCGTTGGTCGAGCCCGCGCGAATGCCGATCCAGCGGCCCCCGCCTCCGTACTTCAGCGCATTACCCACCAGGTTCTGGAGGCAGTTCTCGATCGACTGGGCATCCGCCATCACCGGGGGCAGCCCCGTCTCGATCTGCTGTTCCACTGCTACGCCCGCCTCGCGGATCGCGGGCGACGACGTCTGGAGGGTGTTCTCGATCAGCCCGGCCACGTCCACCGGGCGCAGGTCGAGCTTCTTGTGGTTCCCTTGCAGGCTGGCGAATCCCAGAATCTGGTCGATCATTTCCGACAGCCGCCGGCCCTCCCCACGGATCAGCGAGCCGTACTGCTCGATTTGCGCGCGCGCGCCAACCACCCCGTCGGCCAGGTTGTCCGCCGCCGAGCAGATCACCGCCAGCGGCGTCCGCAATTCGTGGGACACGCTGGCCACGAACTCCATCTGGAGTTTCGCCAGCCGCTGCGCCCGCCGGGTGGAGACGATGATCATGCCTACGCTACCCCCGAGCAGCAGCAGGATGCTGAAGCTGATGGCCAGGTTCCGCCGGCGGGCCTGCGCCACCGCCGTCTCGAGCGACCCGGAGCGGTGCTTCACCACCAGTTGCCACTGGGAATTGTCGGCCATGGCCGGGTTTCCCAGCCCGCCCAGACCGCCTAGACCACGCCCGGGCCCCAGTGGGCCTTCAAACACCGGCCTCCCCGTTCCCGACCGCTCTACGGCGAAACGGATGAAATCCTCCCGGCGCAGCCCCAGAATGTTGACCTTCACGTCGGCGGATGAAACAAAGTCGGGTGGGACCTTCGGCTCGGAGTGGTAGATGATCTTGGCAGGATCCTTGCGGCTGACCACGGCCATTTGGTAGGCGAAGCCCAAGTGGTCCGCAAAGTACTTGCGAGCCAGCTCAGGCACGAACTGGTTTTGCAGGAACTCCCGATTCAACTCGATCACAGAACAGCCCGCGAGCGGGGGCCGGGGCGGAATCCGCCCGTCGGGCGGCCCTGCCGCCGGGAAATCTCGGCGCGGCCCGCCGGCCCGCCGCCCTCCCTCGAACGGCCGCGGGAAGGGTGTATTCGGCCGCCCACCGCCGGCGCGCGCCGGAAACTGAAACAACGGCAGCACCAGCGCCGGAATCTCTTCCGCGATGGTCCATCCGAACACGCGCCCTCCCGGCCCAGGGACCGGCGGCGGCGCCTCGCCCTGGGCCAGCGCCTCCAGCCGCTTGCGCCATGCCTCGTACTGCGGGGGCCACTCGGCTGGCTCGAGGTCACTGCCCGCTGCGTTCAGGCGAAGAAACCGCAGTCCCCCTCCGGCGGCGGCTTCCACAAAAAACACGCTCTTCACCAGGTTCGGGTAAGGCGCCGTTCGCTGCCACTGCTCCTGGCGTTCTGCGTACCTCTGCCAGTCTTTCTCCGCCAGCGTGGCCGGATCCATCTGGAAGGCCAGGCTGGCGCGGGCGATTTCGTGATTGAACTCCTGGGTGAAGTGCGTGGTCGCCGTGTTCAGGTTGGCCTGCATTCGCTCCCGCTCGGCCTGGCTCACCTCGCCGATCCACTGGTATTGCAGCACCGCCAGAGCGGGCAGCAGCACCAGCAGGCCGATGCCCACCCCCATCCACAGAGTGGAATTGCTGGACGTGAACTTCATCGTCTTGAGACCTACTCGACGTAGGTGACGGGAACGACCGGCCCGGTTCCGGGGCTGCTCACGTTCCCCACCTGGATGGTAACCGGAAGCCGCTCGCCCTTGATGTGCGCCCCGGGGACGCGGATGTTGATCTGGTTCAGCCCCACAAAGCCGGGCGTAAACCCGCTCCACAGCACGATCATTTCCGCTTCCTTGTACCGCGGGTCGCCGATGAACACCTTGGGACGCACGGTGGTGGCCAGCGGCGAAAGGGGCGCCGCCGCGCCCGCTTGCAGGTTGACCCCGGTGTTGGCCGGCAAACCGGTGGCAAACAGGATCAGTTGCTCATCCCGGCGAGCCGGATGATCCTTTGTCACCAGGCTCAGATCGTCGGCGTGGAATAGGGACGCCTCGCCGGTCGAGGTGTTCGCGAACACGCCCGGCGCGGCGGCCGCCACGCTCGCCTGGACCGCGTTGCTCCCCAGCGCGTTCTGCGGCGACCGCACCACCACCGCATAGTTGCCCGGCCGCAGATTGGGCGGCGCCTGCGCGTTGATCTGCGCCGGCGAGGTCATCAGCAGCGGGACCGCCGTGTCGCCGAAGGTCACGCAGGAGCCGCCGAGCAGGGTCGGCAGCGGCAGCGAGCCGGCCGAAGCCGTGTCCGCCATGTTCTGGCCGAAAATCGAGATCAGGCTGCCCGGCGCGACCGGTGTCGTGTAAGTCGCCCCGTGGACCACCGCCCGGGGGTTCACCGTGATGCGGATGCTCGGCCGGCCCACCGCCAGGGAAACCATGCTGAGGCCGCTCATTGTCGCCAGGTAGGCGTTCGCCGCGCGGTTGTCCACCCCCATCAGGCGCCCGGGAATGTTCGCCCGGCCGTTGCCGAACACGCTGGTCACCGGGCCCTCGGAAACCGGCGCGCTGCCCACCACCTGTTCCGTATTGATATCTACCAGCTCGACCAGTTGCTGGGGATCGCCCGTGGGCTGGGCGTTGGCGTTGGCCTGCTGCGCGGTGCTAAAGCGGGCGTACGTGGTCGCGTTAACCGGCGCCACTGCCGGCACATTGCGCAGGCCGGGCGTCAGTTGGACCTGGTTCCCGCCGCCCCCGCCGGGCGGGATCTGGCCGGGCGGGATCTGGCCGGGGCCGGGCAGTCCTCCTCCACCGCCACCAACGATGATAATCACGCCACCGCCGCCGCCGGGAAGAGGAAACGGCAATCCGCCGCCGGGAGCCCCACCGCCGCCGGGAGCGCCACCGGTCGGGTTCGGAACCTGAATCGGCGTCCCGCCCGCATACCCGCCCATGGGCACCAGGGCCGAGTTCAGAATGGCCCGATTGGCCAGAAAATAGCGTCCCTCCGGCCCCGCCGCCACCGGCCCGTAGTAGCTGTTGATCGGCGCCCCCATCACCGGCCGCGCCAGCACGTAATCGTCGGCCAGAGAGTCGTACAAATAGGCTGTGCCGTTGCCCGCGAGCAGCATGATCTGGTCGTTGGAGGGCGTGGCCGCCATGCTCACCGGGGCTGTAATATTCAGGGCGCCGATGGCGTTCGATATCTGACGCGGCAGAGCCACCTTCCCGGATGTGCTCCACAACTGCCCGGCCGCGTTGGCCGCCGTGGACGCGAAAATTTGAAGCCCGTAGATCCCCTGCGCGATCACCCGCGGCGTCACCGGCGCCTGCTGGGCGTTGAACGCAACCGGCGGAAACTTCACCCGGTCGTACTCTTTGCCCTCGTCCAGATCCACCATGCTGATCCATTCGCCGCCCGCGTTGGCCACGTAGAGCGTGCGCCCGTCGGTGCCGAACGCCATGGAGCGCGGGAATTGCCCCACCTCGATCGGCTGCCGGAAGGCTTGCTGCTGGATGTCGAACACCTCCACCTGGTTCTTTCCGGAGTTGGCGATATAGACCCGCTGGCGCAGGTTATCCACCAGCAGGTCCACCAGCCCCTCGGGGTTCGTGGTGGTGTTAAAGTTGGTCGTCTCCACCGCGAAGCTGGGGTTGCGGGTCTCGGCGTTTTGCCAGTTCTGGTAGATCTGGATCACCGGCGGAATGTTAATCGCGTCCGGCGACACCAGGAACAGCAGGGTCGAAGTGGATCCGAGGCGCCGGCTGGTCGCCGGGTTCATGCTGAGCCGCAGCCCGTTGGGCGCGGTCACCCCTTCCTGCTGTACGACGAGGCCGGTGTTGGTGGCTATCGGGTTGATGCTGTACCGCAGGTTGCCGCGGCCGGCGTTGCTGATGCGCAGCGTGCGGTTGGAGGCCCCGCGCTCGCACTGGTTGGCGCTCAGCCGCACCGCCGTGGTCTCCGGCATCAGCATCGGCTGCGAATTCATCGTTCCCATCGGCAGAATCAGAAAACCCGACTCCGAGAGGGCGTAGAGGTTCGAGCCGTCAGAGCTGGATACCATCTTGCCGAGGATGCTCTCCGGCAACTGGATCCCCATCTTGATGGCCAAGTTGCGCGGATTGTTGATGAGCAGCGTGGTCGAGTTGGGGCGCGGCGCCGGCAGGACAAAGGGGGCGATGTTGAACGCGCTGTAAAGCGTCGAGCCGTCCGGCGAAAACACGCTGCCCCCGAAATTTTGCAGGGTGTTGAAGTTGCCCTGAATGGGGAACGGGGCGTTGTTGGCGTCCTGGGTCGCCAGCACGTTCAGCGTTTCGGTGTCGAACAGCCGCAGTCCAGCCATGAACCGCTTGCCGTCGGGCGAGACCGAAAGCACCGTCGAGGCGTTGGGCAGCAGCCGCGTCCGCAGCACCTGCCCGGAGGCCACCTCGTAGACGAACACGATCGTGCTGGTGTTGGCCGGCGTATTCATCCCGATGATCAGCTTCCCGTCGGGCGTGGCCTGCAACCGGCCTCGAAACGAAAGGTAGTTTCTCCCGGCCACCACCGGCGGCAGTTGCGGCGGCGTCGGAGGCGATGGCGGCAGGATCACCGACGTGAGCTGGTCCTGGCCCTTGGCGTCGGGGTTAAAAATGACCAGCGTGTCCGTGCGGTTGGCGCCCGTGCCCAGGCCCAGGGTGGTGATTACCACGCGCCCGTCGGCCCCCACCGCCACGCCTTCCGGTGGCGCAGGAAGGGTCACGCTGCGCACTACCGCGTTCTGGTCCAGATCCACCACGTTCAGGCTGGCGGTACCGAAACTGGTGACGTAAAGAAACTTCCCGTCGAGCGATAGGGCGCCGCCCACCGGCTGTAAGCCCACCCGGATGGAGGGCAGAAAGCGGCGCCCGGGAATCGAGTAGACTTGCACGGCGTTGGTGTTGAAATCGACCAGGTAGAGCTGGTTGCGCCGCTCGTCGAGCACCAGGTCGAGGGGCCCGCCGGCGACCGACACGCGGTTGCCGAAAGTGGCCGCGTGCAGAACGCCAGCAGCCCGACCCGTAACACCTTGCCAATGAGAGGCGCGCTTTCAGAGCCGCGACCGTAAGGGAGCGGTCGGCCGATTACTTCGCAGCTTCTCTGGTTTACCTTCTTCATCTCACACTCGTCACCGGCGCCAGCGGCGGATTGCGCGGGCTCTCTCCGTCCTCCCCGCGCAGGACCACCGGCAGGTTATCGCCGGTCACCGCGTCGGCCGGCACGCGGAAGTTAACCTGGTTCAGCCCGATAAAGCCCGGCGTAAACCCGCTCCACTCCACTCGCATCTCCGTGCCCGGCTGGTCCGGGTTGCCGATAAACACTCGCGGCAGAACGGTGGTGATGAGCGGATTGGCCGGCGCCGGAACGCCCGGCTCGAGTTGTTGCCCGGCGCCGGGGGGCAGCCCGGTGCCAAAC
>JACQDI010000592.1 GCA_016201195.1 Acidobacteriota bacterium
AGCAACGGCTTCCCCCGGAGCGGCTCGATGCTTCGCTTCAGTTGCGTGAGCCCGGCCTCCAGCTCCGCCCGATCCGCCGCCGGCACCGCCACACCCGGGGGCGGTGCCGGCTTTAGGCTGCGCCGCCAGCGGCAGCGCTGCCGCCAACATCATCAATATGTTTCGCATCCGACCGATATTAACATCTGGCGCCCAATTTCCACTGGCGCCCAATTTCCACTTGATCTTTGCCCCTGCTCTGCGTCATGCTATACGGTTTTCCCCAGTGAGGGCTGACGGCTTCATGCGGGTCCGTCTTTTTTACCACGATCACTGTTTTGACGGGGCGGCGACGGCGGCGGTTTTTACTGAATTCTTCCGCCAGAACTACGACCCCGAGGCCGAATTCGTCTGCACCGGCCTGGCCCACAAGGCCTCTCAATTGTTTGATGAGACGGAATTTGACGGCGACGAGAACGTGATCGTGGACTTCAAATACTCCGCCTCGCCGCGCATCACTTGGTGGTTCGATCACCACCAGAGCGCCTTCCTGAGCCCCCAGGACGAGGAGCACTTTCGCCGCGACGTGAGCGGCCGCAAGTTCTACGATCCGACGTTCAAGTCGTGCACCAAGTTCCTGGCCACGGTCGCCAAGGAGAAGTTCGGCTTCGAGCGGCCCGCGTTGGACGAGCTAATCCGCTGGGCCGACATCATTGACGGGGCGCAATACCCGGACGCCAAATCGGCGGTCGAACTGGCCGAGCCGGCCATGAAGCTCACCTTGGTGATCGAGGGGGCTGCCGACAACCTGAGCCAGAAGATGATTCAGTGGATGGCCCGCCTGCCCCTGGCCGAGATCGTCCTCGAACCCGAGGTCCGGGCCCTGTTTGAGCCGCTTTACCGCCGCCACCTGGACTCGATCGACCTGATCCGCAGCCGGGCCGAGTGCCGGCAAGGGGTGATCTTCTTCGACCTGGTGGGCACGGGGCACGAGGGGTACAACAAGTTCATTCCCTATTACCTGTTTCCGGAGAGCGTTTATACGGTTTCAGTCAGCATCTCGAGTTTCCGCGCTAAGGTATCAGTAGGATCGAACCCCTGGGCGCCCCGGGAGCCGCAGCAAAACCTGGCCACTATGTGCGAGGGCTACGGTGGCGGGGGCCACGCCCGGGTGGGAGCGATCAGCTTCGAGCCCGGTGAGGTGGAGAGCGCCCGCCAGGCGGCGGCGGAAATCGTCGCGGAGCTGCGCAAGTCGAGTTAGGGAAGAGGCCTCAACCTGCCGCCTCGCTCCAGGCGGAAGTGTTCGCCCCGCCACGCCACGTGCCGTCCCCAAAAGCCGCCCGCCCAGACCAGAAAGCTGGCCACATCGGCGATAGGAATCAACAGGAAATACCGGGCGGCGACGGGATCCCGCAGCAGGCTGCATCCCACCGCCCACGCCACCGCCAGGCGAAGCACCACGGAGGCCGCGGCCAAGGGCCAGGCGGCCGGTGCCACAGCCAGCGCCACCAGGCTCAAAGGGATCACGAAGGTGACCAGCACCCCGGCCGTGCCCCCCGGACGGCACGCGCGCACGGTCCGCGCCCAGCGCAGCCGATGGCGCCAGGAGGCCCGCCATCGGTCGGGCGGCAGCATCGTCTCCACCACGCAGTCCGACAGCTCGATCTCGAAGCCGCGGTCGTGGATGGCCTTCCCCAGCAGGTAATCGTCGGCCAGGTACGGCGCAAGCGGGGCAAACCCCCCTGCTTGCTCCAACTGCTCCCGGCGGAAGACCATCGTCGCGCCCAGGGCAAATCGCATCCCCAGCAGCCGGGCCACTAGCACGCTCGCCTGAAAGTCGGTCGAGATCCACAAGGCTTCGAGCAGGGACGGCCATCCTCCGTCCGGCGCCCCGCGATAGGGACAGGTCACCAGACCGACCCGCGGGTCGGCAAGCGGGGCCACTACCCGGCGCAGCCAATCCGGACCCACGCGGATGTCACTGTCATCGTCGACCAGCACGGGATAGCGGCACTCGGGCCGCAGGCGCTCCAGGCCGTTCACCTTGGCGTTTGGTCCCAGGTCGCGCTCGGTCAGGAACACCTCGATGCGGCGCTGGGAAAATTCCGCCGCAAGCCGGCGGATCTCCCCGATCGCCGGGTCGTTCGGATCCCGCACGGCGAACAACAACTCAAACTCCGGATAGTCCTGCGCGGCGTGGCTGCGGACGCATTCGTAGAAGTGGCGATCGAGACCCCGCACCGGTTTGAGCACGGAAAC
>JACQDI010000593.1 GCA_016201195.1 Acidobacteriota bacterium
CCAGCACCTGCACGAAGGGCTCGAGCACCGTGTCCGGGGCGATCGAGACGCCGGCATCGAGGGTGACCGTTTCGGGCCGCTCGATGGTGACACCCTCGAGTACGAGCTCGCGGGTCTTGCGGGCGCGAAGCAGGCAGTCCACCGCGGCCAGCTCGACCCGGGTGTTGATCCCCAGTACCTGGGAGGCTTCGGGAATCGACAAACCGCCTACCGGCAGATTGCGGCCCACCAAGCCCTCGATCACGTCGGTGAGGTAATATTCTCCAGTCTGGCTATTGGGGCGCAGCGCGGCAAGGCACGCGAACAGAGGCTGCGTTTGGAAGCAGTAGATACCGCAATTGATTTCGGTGATGGCCTTTTGTTCGGGGGTGGCCGCCTTCTGCTCGACGATGGCCCGGATGCGGCCGGCGCCGTCGCGGAGGATACGGCCGTAGCCGGTGGGATCGGGCAGCGTGGTGGTGAGAACCGTGGCCGCGGCAGCCGACTTAACGTGGTGGTCCATCAGGGAAGTGAGGGTTTCAGCCGCCACGAGCGGGCTGTCTCCATAGAGCACGAGGAGGTTGGGGGCCAGCGTCTTAAGCGCTTGGCGGCCGATGAGCACGGCGTGGCCGGTGCCGAGCTGCTCCTTCTGGAGCAGGAAGCGAACGCCGCGGCCGGCGAGGACCTGCTCGACGAGTTCGGCTTGGCGGCCGACAACCACAAATATGTGGTCCGGGGGCGCGACCCGGGTGGCAGTGCCGGTGACCAACTCGATGAGAGTCTTGCCGCCGGCCCGGTGCAGCACCTTGGCTTGGCGCGACTTCATGCGCGTGCCCAGCCCGGCGGCTAAAATGACGATGCCGAAATTAGTTTTCATGGCTTTGCCGGGCCATCACCTGAGAACGCGCCCGGCTTCAAGGTTTCGGGGCCGTGGCGGCGAACCGGTCCCTATGCAAGAGCGAGGCCAACGGGGGATACTCGAGCACGCCCGCAAAATCTGCGTCGCCGCGGGCCAGGATGCGGTTGCGAGGCTGCAGATCAATGGCCTTCTTCAGTCTCTCATAGGCTCCTTGGGAGTTGCCCAGCAGGGCCTCAGTCGCCGCCAGGGCGTAATGCAGGTGGTCGGCCCGGGGGGCCAGGTGCAGGGCCTTCTGCAGGTGCTCGGCGGCCTCGTGAAGACGGCGGGCATTCATCAGGGTCACCGCATAGTTATAGTGGTCGTCGGCCGTTTTCAGGGTGACTTCCGGGGGACGAAGCCGCTGCTGGCAGATCTGGGAGTGCACCTGGGCGTGGTGGGCTACGGCGCGGTTGGGACCTTCCGTCGCCTTCTGGAACAGGGCGTCGGCGCGGTCGAATTTCCGGGCATGAAACAGCCGCACGGCCTCCTCGTAGTACTGCTGCTGCTTGTCGGGCGCCGGGCGAGGTGGGGGAGGAGCCGTCTTGGCCACGGGTTTTGCGGCGGGGTTGGATACAACCCGCGCCGCCCCGGCCTTGGCGGGCGACGGCTGAGGCTTGGCCTTGGCTTTGGCGGGCTCTGTTTTCCGCCCCGAGTGCGCCTTTCTCGCGGCGGGGTTGGGACGCTTTTTCACCACAGGCCGGGCTGGCTTCCGGTGCTGGCTTTTAGTAGCCTGTTTTTTCATGTACTTACCTCCGGACCCAGAGGCTCCGGGGGCGCCGTCGCTCCTTTTGCTTGACGCATATATAACAGATTGAGGTACAAGAGGCAAGAGAGATGCAAAACGGGGACAACAATCGAGCGTTGGTGATGTTACAGGAGCGGGTGGTGGGGTGCCGGAGGTGTCCCCGGCTGGTCGAGTACTGCCGGGGGGTGGCCGAACGGAAGCGGCGGGCATATCTCGCTTGGGAGTACTGGGGCCAGCCGGTTCCGTCGTTCGGGGACCCGGCGGCGCGGGTGCTGGTGGTGGGCCTGGCCCCGGGGGCGCACGGCTCGAATCGCACGGGCCGGATGTTCACGGGGGATGGTTCGGGCAATTTCCTTTACCGGGTGCTGCACCACACCGGTTTTGCCTCCCAACCCACGGCGGTTTCCCGCGACGACGGTCTGCGGCTCGAGGACCTTTACATCACCGCGGCGGTGCGCTGCGCCCCGCCGGGGAACAAGCCCACACCAGAGGAGTTCGCCAACTGCCGTCCTTACCTGGAGCAAGAGCTGGAGCTGCTGCGGGGCGTACGGGTGGTGGTGGCGCTGGGGAAGCTGGCGCACGACGCTTACCTGAGGATCCTGCAATCCAAAGGCGCAATCGCGCGGCGGTCGGGGTATCCGTTCCGCCATGGCGCGGTTCACAGACTTGGGCACGGGCTCCCGGTGCTGGTGGACGCCTACCACCCCAGCCAGCAGAATACGCTGACCGGCAAGCTGACCGAGGCGATGTTCCGCCAGGTGTTCCGAAAGATAAGCCGCTGGCTTGCCACGGGGAGTTTCGTCGCTTGAAACCATTTCAGTAGAACCGCGTCGATAGCCATCCGAAACGTTGCGTGAGCGCCGCCCTGTGGGTTCCGTTGGTTCCGTTCAAACTTGCTTGACTCGCACGCTGAGCTGAGGTGTAATCGAGAGCCCCCCTGCCGGACACCCTGGTCCGGAAGTTTCCCGAACGCCGACCGGGAGTGGGGCTCGCAGCGGGTCTTCCCTGCTTCTTCCCACTACCTGGACCGAGCTACCGGCCTCCAGCATCGGTACCACCTCCACGAATCGGTCATTCAACGGGCGGTTCATGAGGCGGTGCGGCGGGCAGGTCTGGCCAAGCCGGCGGCAAGCCACATGTTTCGGCATTCGTTCGCTACTCACCTGCTCGAAGACGGCTACGACATCCGGACCGTGCAGGAACTCCTGGGCCACAAGGACGTAAAGACCACCATGGCGTACACGCACGTGTTGAACCGTGACGGGCTGGGAGTGCACAGCCCTCTGGACCGGCTCCGAAAGCCGCTGTCGGTCGAGACCCCGCAGGGAAGGCTAGCAAATGTCGCGGAAGCCTCTATCAAGTAAGGAGTTGTGGCCCGTGCTGGCCGCGCCGCGGTTTCGTGTTAGACTGCCCGTGCTGGCGCTTACGCTCGTCTGACGAAACATGAGTTGGCGCTGTGGAAGAGGAAATGGCTGCCGGAATGGGGCGGTGAGCGAGACCCTTGTTTTGGTATGCTGGGCCTAGGCGGATGGGCGTGCGGAGGCAACCGGCAATGGACGCACTCTTTGATGAAATCGTGGCTGACGCCATGAAGCTCCCCCTGAGGGATCGAGTGAGGCTGGCTCAACGTCTGGTCTCCAGTCTCGACGATCAGATTGAGTCCGACGTTGAAGCACTCTGGGCAGCGGAGGCAGAACGACGGCTCGAAGAGCTTCGGACGGGCAGAGTCAAGGGCATCGACGCCGCTGAGGCTTTCCGGAAAGCGCATGAAGCTCTCGAACGGTGACAGTCGAATTCCACCCCGAGGCTTACGAGGAGATGCTCGAGTCCGCGCGTTACTATAAAGAGAAATCCGAGGGCCTCGGCGGAGATTTTCTGGCGGCGGTCGAAGAAACCAAGGACCGCATCCAGCAATTCCCAGATGCCTCTCCAATCGAAAGAGCCCGCGTTCGCAAGCGCTTCGTCTCTGGCTTCCCTTTTACGGTTCTCTACGAAACGGAGGAGAATCGGATCTTCATTGCGGCTGTCATGCATCAGCACCGAAGACCCGGGTATTGGAAGCACCGTTTACGTCACTGACCAGCCCGCTCATTGCAGCAGGTTGCCGGCGCCGGCCACGTCGATTCGATTTCGGATGTAGCGGGCGCCTTACAGGGCATGCACCCGGCCCGCCCAAAGAACGGGCGGAGGGTGATGCCTGAGTCGTTAAGGCGAGCGCCGGTCGCCAGGTATAGAATCGGCGTATGCGCTTCGAGTGGGATGCCCGGAAAGCCAGTGAGAAATCTCCGGAAACACGCTGTCTCTTTCGAAGAAGATTCGAGCGTGTTCTTTGATCCACTGTCGGCCACCGGTGACGACCCGGATCACTCGGCCGACGAGAGGCGTTTCGTGACCTTTGGCCTGTCCTCCTCGGGGCGG
>JACQDI010000036.1 GCA_016201195.1 Acidobacteriota bacterium
CGCAAGGCCTACGGCATTTCCTACTGCGCCGACGAGCCGCCCCACCTGCACGGCGGCTACGCTGAGTATATCGTGCTGCGACCCGGAACGGCCATCTTCAAGCTCCCGGACTCGCTCGCCACGGAATCCGTGGTCGGCGCCGGCTGCGCCCTCTGGACAGCGATCCACGGAATCGAGCGCATGGGGATCACCTGGGGCGACGTGGTCGTGGTGCAGGGAGCCGGCCCCGTGGGGCTCGCCGCGGTCGCCGTCGCCCGCGAGGCCGGAGCATCGAAAATCATTGTCATCGGCGGCCCCCTGCACCGCCTGGACCGCGCTGCGCGTTTCGGCGCCGACGTCACCATCGGCCTGGTCCCCGACCGCAAGGAACAGGTCCTCGCCTCCACCCCCGGCGGATTCGGCGCCGACGTAGTCATCGAGTGCGTCGGCCACCCTGCAGCGGTCGCCGAAGGCATCGAGTATTGCCGCGACGGGGCGAAAATGCTGGTTCTCGGCCAATACGGCGACGCCGGCCCCACCCCCATCAACCCTCACCACATCACCCGCAAGCAGCTCCAGCTTCACGGTTCCTGGGGTTTCGAGCCCCGCCACGTCCACGCCGCGCTCGATCTGCTTGCTCGCTCCGCTGACCGCTACCCCTTCGCCGACTCGGTCACTCACCGCTTCCCCCTCCGGCAGGCCAACGCCGCGCTTGAGACCACGCGAGACTGGCTCTCCGGCAAATCGGTCATCCTTCCGTAACCAAGCCGGAAAACGAAAACGAGTTGCGCCGGGTAAGTCGCAAATACCGGAAGCACCCGGCGCTCGGCTGCTGGAAGGGGCCCGACGAGCCGGAATAGGGCAAGGTGCCGGTCGAGCACACGCAGCGGTTCTATGACATCGTGCACGAGCACCCGCAACACCCGGTATGGGTGACCCAGGCGCCACGCGGGTATTGCAGATCTGCTGGCGGGTCAGCGTCTCGCAGGGAAGTTTCACCGACTTGTTCGGCCCCAACAAGGTCCGCGTGTATCGTTTCAGGCGAAACCCACTTTGACCGCAAGATCCGGATAGACTCGAAACGCAGGGTGGACTATCCTCGAAATATGAACGAAGAGCGTTATTGGCAAGCGGTGCTCGACCGGGCGGAGGGGACCTTCGTTTATGCCGTGCGATCGACGGGTGTCTATTGCCGGCCGCCGTGCCCGTCGCGGCGGCCGCGGCGGGAGCAAGTCGTTTTCTTTGCGCAGCCCGCGGACGCCGAGCGGGCCGGCTACCGCCCCTGCCGGCGCTGCTGGCGCCGCCGAGGCGCCGAGATCGAGCGCGTCTGCCGCTACATCGACGCCCACCTCGACGAGCCGCTGACCCTCGACACGCTGAGCGCGGAGGTTGGCATGAGCCCCCATCACCTGCTGCGGACCTTCCGACGGGCGATGGGTATCACGCCGCGGCAGTATGCCGAGGCGCGCCGTGTGGGGTCGCTCAAAGCATCCCTGAAAAAGGGCCACACCGTCACCCGCGCGCTCTACGACGCCGGGTTCAGCTCGAGCAGCCGGCTCTACGAGCGGTCCAACGCGCGGCTCGGCATGACCCCGGCTACTTACCGCCGGGGAGGAGAGGATATGAATATTACTTATACTATTGCGGACTGTTCCCTGGGCCGCCTGCTGGTGGCGGGAACCGAACGCGGCATCTGCGCCGTGAGCCTGGGCGATTCCGATGCCAACCTCGAGAAGTTCCTGCGGGAGGAATACCCTCATGCCACGATCCGCCGCGACAGCAGCGGCCGGAAGCGCTGGGTGAGCGTAATGGTGAAACACTTGACCGGCCGACATCCCGACCTGAACCTTCCTGTGGACGTCGAGGCCACCGCCTTCCAGTGGCGGGTGTGGGAGGCGCTGCGAGCCATCCCCTATGGGGGCACGCGGAGCTACAGCGAGGTGGCGCGGTCGCTGGGCCGTCCCACCGCTACTCGCGCTGTTGCCCGCGCCTGCGCCACCAATCCGGTGGCGGTGGTCATTCCCTGCCATCGCGTAGTGCGCGAGGACGGGGGCCTGGGCGGCTACCGCTGGGGCCTCGAGCGCAAGCGGGCTATGCTTGAGCAGGAGCGTCGCGGGTGAAGACGCGCAAGCTCGCGCTGGCGTGCCCCGTCTGCGGATCGGCGGAGGTGTTCTACAGTTGCGAGCCCAAGTGCTGCTTCAATCACGTCTGCGCCCAATGCCATACCACGTTCCAGCCGATGACGCAGGCCGCGGGCGGCGTCGAGCGCGGGATTGAGCCGCCGGACCCGTTGCCGGACTGCACTGAACCCACCGTCGCCTGCGCCAAGTGCGAGTCTACGCGGGTGTACGTGATGGAGGACGGGCGCCTGGTGTGCGCCGCATGTGGAGCCGTGCTGGAGTTGGAAATCACTGAGGTCGCGGCGGGGTAGCCTAATACACGACGGTGAACTCGCCGTCCGCCCGCGCGAAGGCGCTGACCAGGCTCCACACGGGGACCCCGTCGGCGTGGCCGTGCTCGTGGGTGGCTTTGCCTGTCTTGTCAAACACCTGCCAGGCCAGCGATCCCCCCTTTTTCCAACCCATCCCTTCGGTCCACACCAGGATGGTTTCGCCCCGCGCGTTGCCGGCCACCGAAGGATGCTTGCGTTCGCCGGTCCCGCCGGGCGCCGCCACCGGCTGGGACATCTTGCCGGTGGCCGGATCGAGGCGGGCGAAGTACACCTGCCGCTCGGTCTCCCAGGCGGCGAGCACCCCGGCGGGGTCCTCGTAGAACGCCTCGGTGCTCATCACGCAGTAGCCGACATTCCACGGATGGACGCCGTCCGCTTCGAAGCTCTCGCCGCGGTTGCGGGAAACCAGCAGATGCATATCGCGGTGGACCATTTCCGTGGCCGAGCGATAGATCACGTAGAGAAGGCCCTTGCTGGAGGCGAAGGCATCGAGGCCGCAACAGCCGCAAGCACCGGTCGGCCGCTCCCAGACGGGTTTCTCACGGTCGAAGGACTTGCCATCGTCCGTGGAACGGGCGAGCCACACGCGGCGGTTCTCCTCGCCCTTCCGGCCCGGCTCGGGCGCGTGCCAGAAGACGTAGACATTTCCCTCACGGTCGGCGGCCACTGCTCCGCCCCCATCGATGCCCCAGGCGGATTGAATCAGGTTGCGCTGCGGCTCAAAGGCGGTCCCCGCGTCGTTGAGCCGGGCGTACAGCATGCCCGGGGCGCTGGAAGGGCCCTTGGGCTCCGACTGCTGGGAACCGTTCCAGGCCACGTGCACCCGGCGGTTTCGGCCGACCGCCAATCGCGGCCCGCGGACGTTGCCGATGGCCACGGCGCTTCCAGGCTTGCTGTTGACTCGCAGTGGGCGGCTGAACTTGGCGCCCCCATCCTCGGAGTGGACATAGTAGATGTCGCCGTTCGCCGCATCGTTTTCGATGTAGATCAGGTGAACCGCGCCCTGGCTCACCACTACCTGGGGCTGCACGGCATCGTCCGGAATCCGAATGAACTTCACCCTGCTCGAATCCTCGGCCCGAGCCAGGCCCAGCATCAGAAATAACAGAAACAAAAACCACGCTGCGTGTCTTCTCATGATTGTTCGTCCGCCTCGGGTGCGGTCAATGGCCGCAATCCCTGATCGATCGGCTGCAGTTCGTCCAGGTCTTTCTTTCCGCCGGCGCCGAGTTCTTTGAACTTGCGCGCCGCCGGCAGCACGCGCCGCTCCCAGGAGCCGACTGCTTCATTGTACGACTCCACGGCCTTGCCCAGCGACCCCCCGATTTTGGCGAGGTGCTCAGCCAGCGTGCCCATCCGCTCGTAGAGCTCCTGGCCCAGGTCGCTGATCTTTTGAGCGCTGTCGGCGAGCTTTTCTTGCCGCCAGCCGTAGGAAACGGCCAGCAGCAGGGCGATGAAGGTCGAGGGCGTGGCCAGGATGATCTTTCGGGCGAGCGCGGTTTGCAGCAGGTTCGGATCGGCTTCGGCGGCCGCGGCGAGGAACGAATCGTTGGGGATGAACAGAACCACGAACTCCGGCGCCTCGGGGAACTGATCCCAGTATTCGCGCGAGGACAGATTGGTGATATGGCGATTCACCTGACTGGCGTATCGAGCGAGCCCCGCCTGCCGAGCCTGATCCGTGGCCGCATCCATGGCGTCGAGGTAGCCATCGAGAGGAACCTTGGCGTCGACCACGATGGAGCGGCCGGCGGGCAGCCGGATAATCATGTCGGGACGCAGCCGCCCATCGCCGGCGGTCTCCTGTTCCACGAAGTCGCAATGGATGGACATGCCGGCCACCTCGGCGGCGCGCCGCAAGGTCATCTCGCCCCAGCGACCGCGAAGTTGGGAGGATCGCAAAGCGCCAGCCAGCTTGGTGGTCTCCGCTTGCAGCGTAGCGAGCAGAGCGTTCACCGAGCCCAGCTCCCGCTGCCGTTTATGTTCGAGATCTTGAGCCTCTTTCTGATAGGCGGAGAGCGCCTCGGTGAGCGGTTGATTCAGCGCCTTGAACTTCTCCTCGGCCAGGACAAGGAAGCTCCGGTTGCTGCCGGCGAGCGCATCGGCGGCGAGCGACTTGAAGGTTTCCGAGAGCCTGGCCTTCGCCTCCTCGAGCAGCGCCTTCTGAGCGGCGAGATTCTTCTCGGTCTCCGAGGCGCGGGTTTCGGCGGCGGTCCTCGACTTTTCCGCCTCGGTCAACCGTGTGTTCAGCGCGCGGGCCTCTTCCCGGGCCGATTCGAGCTGCTGCCGCAGTTCGGCCGC
Organism: Acidobacteriota bacterium; assembly: GCA_016201195.1. Taxonomy (GTDB): domain Bacteria; phylum Acidobacteriota; class Terriglobia; order Bryobacterales; family JACQDG01; genus JACQDI01. The sequence goes on from JACQDI010000036.1 coordinate 4,733, forward strand.
GCGCGCCTCCGCTCCGGCCGAGCGCGCCCGGGCCAGCGCCCAGGCCAGCCCGCCCCCCAGCAGGAACGCCACGAGAATCAGCGGCCACTCATTCACGGCTGGAGGGCCTTGTTCAGCGCCAAGAGCTGCGCGTCCGGCGTGTCGTTGGGAACCGAGCAGCCGGAAGAAAGGATCCACTTGGGGCCCGCCTCAACCCGCGCGACCCGAATCTGCTCCCTCATCTGCTCCGCCGTCAGTTCCTTGAAGTGAATCTCGTCGATTCCGCCCATCAGGACGCCGCTGTAGTGCTGACGCACTTTCCGGAAGGACACGCCGGTAGCCGCCACCGAGTACTGAATGGCGCGGGCCGGCCAGTTGTAGAACAGATCCAGATAGAATTTGTCGCCGTGCAAGTGCAGGATGTTCAGCTCCGCGCCCTTGGCCCCGTCGAGCGCCATGCGGTCAAACGGCTCGCTGAATTTTTGGTACTGCTCGCGGGTCAGGTAGCCGTCGTTGGCATTGGAGATGGCCAGGAAAATGCCGGACGCTCCGGCCTGGAGCGCCAGGCGGGCATGGTTCGCCTCGGCGCGGCCGATCTTTTCGAGCCGGTCGAGCAGCGCTTGTGGATTCGAGCGCAGCAACTCCTTCACCTTCTCGGGCGATGAGGTCTTCTCCGCCTGGTTGAAGGGCTGGAAGATGGTTTCCACGAACAGCGCCTTGCCCTTCAGCTCGCGGGCGATGACCTCCAGAGCGCGGATCTGCTGGGGAAACGGGTTGGCCGGATCCTCGCCGAACGGGTAGTCGCTCATCACTTTCACCAGGTCGGTGTCGAACTTGCGGGCGAACTCGAGCGTGGAGGCGGCGTGACGCTCCCCGGGCTGCTTGTCATCGAGGAAGTGATACCAATAGGTATAGGGCGGCCGGTCTACTTCCCTGCCCTCCAGGGCGCGGCGGACGCGGTCGATTTTGCTGAGGCGGGCCGCGGCCAGAACCGGCGCGGCGCACAAGGCGGACACGAACTGACGACGAGTGTACATGTCCTCTTTATAGCAGATTGTGATAAGATTCCATTATGGTTCCATTTTGGAACATCTTCCTATGGCAACCCTGAGCTTAAAGAACGTCCCTGACAAGCTTTACGAGCGTCTCAAGAAGAGCGCCGCGGAGAACCACCGGAGCATCAACCGCGAGGCGATCGCGTGTCTGGAACAAACCGTAGGGCGCCAGCGGCGCGATCCGGCAGCCGTGCTGGAGGAACTTCGGGCGTTCCGCCGAACACTCGGTCGCATCTATGTAACCGATCAAGACCTCGACGCAGCGAAAAGAGAGGGACGCCTCTGATCGTAGCCGATGCTAACCTCCTGGTTTACCTGGTCATCGAGGGGGAGCGTACCCTGGAGGCGGTACAGGCTTACCAGCGGGACCCCGATTGGGTAGCCCCCTTTCTCTGGAGATCCGAGTTTCGAAGCGCACTCACACTGTACCGGCGCCGGGGGCTGCTAACAGCGAAGAAGGCCTTTGCCGCCATGGCAAAGGCCGAGTCGCTGATTGTGGACGAAGTGCTGGTGAACTCCGCCGATGTACTGGCTCTGTCCTTTGGGTCGCGATGTTCGGCCTACGACTGTGAATACGTCGCGTTGGCGAGAGAACTCGGGGTTCCGCTGGTAACTTCGGACGCACGGATCCTCTCGGAATTTCCTTCGACGGCCGTGGCGCTGGAGCGCTTTATCGCTTGAACGGAATGAACCGCAGAGCGGCCGAGTTCATGCAGTAGCGCAGGCCAGTCGGCGGCGGGCCGTCGTCGAAGACGTGGCCGAGGTGGGCGTCGCACCGGGCGCACATCACCTCGGTGCGGACCATGAAATAGCTGGCGTCGGTTTCGGTCCGGACATTCTCCTTGGCGATCGGCGCCCAAAAGCTCGGCCATCCGGTACCGGAGTGGAACTTCTCGGTCGAGCGAAACAGCGCGGTGCCGCAGCAGACGCAGCGGTAGATCCCTCATCGTCGAGGTCGTTGTAAGCCACCGAAAACGCTCTCTCGGTCCCCTTCTGGCGGGTCACGTGGAACTGGAACGGCGTCAGTGATTGCTTCCACTCGGCGTCGGTTTTCACCACCCTCTCGACGGTGACCGTGTCCTTCCGCTCTCCAGCGTCGGTAAACTCCACCACGGAAACAGACATCTTGGGCCTCCCGCTGCCAGGGCGGTTTCCGGCCCGGTGCAGCCCCCAGGCCAGCGCGCCGCCACCTGCGAACACCGCGGACGCTAGAAAGCTCCGGCGCGATTCTGCCCACGGCTTGCTCACGTCAGATTGGATGCCGGCCCGGGATTCGCGGTGTCATCGTCTCGAAAAGATTTTCACGCCAAGATGGGATGAGAAGGCCGGTCTCCTCAGCGGGATGCGTTAAGCTCCCCCTGAAAGACGCACTCACGGTGTGCAATTCAAAAGAGGAGACCGGACATGAAGAAGCATAGCAAAGGAAATGGAGGAGGGAGCGACTGGCGAGAAATGGCTTCGCGGAAGAGGCTGACCATAGGGATCGATCTGGGGGACCAGAGGAGCCAGTACTTCGTTATCGATGAGGAGGGAACCGAAGTGGTGCAGGGGACGGTGAAGACGACGCCGCAGGCGTTTCTGGAGGCTTTCGGGGAAATGGCGCGGTGTCGGCTACCCGGCCAGACCAGGCGCTAGACCCTTGGATCGGCGCAGGACCTATGTTGGCCCACGTTCCGGAAGACGGGATGGATAGAACCGGCTGGTTAACCAGGGCGCCAACGGCAGGGGCTGCGACCCCGACCTGACCGCCCGGAGCCAAGCCAAATCGACGGCCCGTAGCTCGCTCGATTTGCTGCAGGGCGCGTACTCTGGCCCCTTCGGGGAGGTAGCCCAAAGGATGGGCACGCTGCTGAAACTCCCACGACTCTTGCTGGAAGTGCCTGTTGTTGACGAGAGCCGGAAACCGGAACGGGTATCAGCCGTCCGCAGCTTGTGTGGCAGACCCGCGGATTTACCTGCGCCGCCGCGGGGGCTCCGGCGGCCCTGCCGGCTCGTTCAGGCCGATATGCGGCACGCCGGCCTCGTTCATCAGCGTGTTCAAAGCGGCCAGGTCCTCTTCGGCCAGTTTGTTGACCCTGGCCGACGCCTCCACCAGAAGCTTGGACACCACCCCGAGGTCTTCCTTTTGCTGCGCTGTGGGCGCGGCGGTATATCCTTCGATGGCGAACATCAGCCTGCCGATCCGCTGGGGGATGGTGGGCGGGCGATACTCGAGGGGCGGGCCTGCCGCGCCCCGCCCCTGCGGCGGTGCAACAAACTTGCCGTGCACGTCGTCGACCTGCTTGGCTAACGCATCCGCCGCCTTTTGCACGGTGTCCGGAATCTTGGGCGCGCCCGGCCTTTTCCACGAGTCCATCGCCGCGGTCAACTGCGTCTTCAGCCACGTGATCGATTTCTGGGAGCGGTCGGCGGTCTTATACATCTCGTAGAGCTCCATCAGGGCCTGGTGGCGCGCCGCGCGATCGGCCGCGGAGATGTTGATGCGCGGATCTTCCTCGACCTTCACCGGCTTCGACATTTGGTTCTGGCCCGCGGCGACCTTTACCGCGTACTCGCCTGGCTCGACCATCGGGCCGCGCGCTCCGCCGAAGAAAAATCCCGCGGCCATCGCCTCGCGCTGCTCCTGGGTCGGCTCGGCCGGCGAGGAATAGCGCAGGTCCCAATTCACCCGGTTGATGCCCGCGTCCTTGGCGCCGTCCAGCTCGCGGATCGTCTTGCCGGCCTTGTCCAGAATCGTGATGCGGACCTTCTCCTTCTCGTCGACCTTCGACTTCAGGTAGTAGGAGATCAGCGCCCCGTAAGGCGGGTTCAGTCCCTGGAAGAGTTTGTGTCCGGTGGCGCCCTTGCGGCCGTACATGCGCCACGCCGTGGCCGGGCGCAGGTCGAACAGGTGCAGATCGGAGACGACGATCTTGGCGTCGAGCTGCTCGAGAGGCGTGATGTCGTCGAGCACCCACACCGAGCGGCCATGGGTGCCGAAGATCAGGTCGTTCTCGCGCGGATGGATGGCGATATCGTCCACGGGCGCCGTGGGCAGATTGGCTTTCAGGTTATGCCAGTTCCCACCGCGGTCCCAGGAGGCCCACGCGCCGAACTCGATCCCGGCGAACAGCAGGTTCGGGTTGCGGGGGTGCTCGCGGATCACGTGCGCCGTGCCCGCGCTGGCCGGAATGCCGTTCGTGATCCGCTGCCAGGTTTCGCCGTACTCGGTCACTCTGAATAGGTAGACCTTGAAATCGTTGCTGCGATGGCCGTCAAGGGCCACGTAGGCGTCCCCCGCCGCGTAGCGGGACGCCACCACCCGGCTCACGTAAGTGCCGTCGGGCACGCCCGGCGCTTTGCCCGCCACGTTCTTCCACGTCTTGCCCCCGTCGCGCGTCACCTGGACGTTGCCGTCGTCGGTGCCCACCCAGAGCACATCCGCGCGCAGCGGCGATTCACTCAACGTGGTGATCGCGGGAAACGCCTGCACGCCGTCGTGTCGCGACAGCATGTCCCTACCGGGCAGCTTGGCGAGGATGGGGAGCTTGTTGCGGTCGATGCCGGTGGTCAGGTCTGGACCGAGCTTGATCCACGAGTCCCCGCGGTCGGTCGACTTGAACAGAAAATTCCCCCCGTAGTAGAGCGTCTTGGGGTCGTGGGCCGAAATGAGCACCGGCGAGTTCCACTGGAACCGGTAGCGCGGCTCGCCTTCTTTGGGCTCCGGCCGGATGAGACGCGACTCGTTGGTGCGCAGATCGCGGCGGGACAAG
>JACQDI010000594.1 GCA_016201195.1 Acidobacteriota bacterium
AGTCTCGGACGCTTGGATACTCGTGCCATGCGAGCAGCATAGCAGAGAACCGAATCATATGGATATATTTTAATGAAACGTTATACTAGGCCGTCCAGAGGCCGTCGCTAAGATAGCAGCACCCCTTCTAGCGGCAGAACCCCCACTGGCACGAGGCCCCCTAGCGGGCCATTCAGAGTGCGTATGGAAGCGGGGCGAGCGACGGGGGAGGCAGACCGGAGAAGGGCTGGGCTACCCACCGACCCACCGGCTCCGGCCCCAGCTGGAGGCGCCGCCCCTTTCCCTGCCTGTTCGATTGTATGCGAACGAGGCTCGCTGTCAAGGGTTCGCTTCGCCGCGCCAAAGCAGCGCGCCCTTGACAGCGAGCCTCGTTCGGAGGGAAATGATTCACAAAGAGGCAGGGAAAGGGGCTAAATAGAAAAGTGAGCCGTCCCAGCGCTTTGCCCCGAACCGCAGGGAGAAACTGCGGCCGGCCTAATTATTTTGCTTGACACGGACCGGCCTTCTCATGGAAGGCACCAAAGACGCAAAGCCCGCAAAGGTTTTCTTGGCGTCTTTGCGTGAGCGCCGTCCGCCTACTCTTCCTGCGCCTCCTGCCACTCCTCGTGCCAGGCCATCTGGATGGCTTCGAGTTTGCCCTCGTTGGAGGCTTTGGGGTCGTCCTGGAAGTCGGGCAGCTCGGTGACCCACTGGTGCAGGTCGGTGAAGCGGACTTTGAGGGGGTCAATCTCGGGGTGGGCTTCGAGCAGCGCGATGCCCAGGTCTTCCGCGGCGTCCCAGGTGAGTGCGGGCATGTCTTACCTCTTATTGGAAGGCGGCGGGATGGCGTCGCCCAACTGCGAGCCGCCGCCCTCGCTGACGTAGTTCTTGTTCCACGCCGGGATCTCGACCACCACGTCGCCGTGCACGATGGCCTGGCAGCCGAGGCGCGAGTGCAGGGTCAGCGCCGGGGCCGTTTCCAGGCGGTCGGCCTCGTCGTCTTCCATCTCCGACAGGTTCTCCTCACCTTGCTTAACGACCACGTGGCAGGTGGTGCAGGCGCAGTTGCCGCCGCAGGCGTGCTCCAGGTGGAAGCCGAAATTCTGGGCCACATCGAGCAGCGACAAGGGCTTGCCGTGGTGCTTGTAGGGGAGAGTCTCCGGATCGAACTCGAAGGTCTTGCCTTCCGGCAGAAAGGTCACCTTGATCGTCTTCTTGGCGGCGGTCACTTCGTTCGGTAGAGCGACGGTAGACATAATGCTTACCCGACCTCCCGGATGTCCTTGCCCTGCAAGGCCGACCTGACGGCGGTGTCCATCATCAGCTCGGCGAGGTGGAAGGTCGCCTGGTTCAGTTTTTCGACCTGGCTGCGGATCAGCAGGTGATCGTCGGCGTAATACGCCATGCGCAGCTCGTTGAGGGCCGTCTTGATGGCGGCGCGCTCTTCTTCGGAAATCTCGAACCAGGCGTCGTGGTCCATCGCTTTTTCGGTGGCGGCGAGGATGGCGTCCGCCTCCAGGCGCGCCTCCACCACCTGGCGCTGGCGGAAGTCGGCTTCGGCCTGGTCGATCGATTCAGTGATCATGGCCTCCACCTGCTCGTCAGTCAGTCCGTAGGAAGGCTTCACCTCGACCGATTGCTCCTTGCCGGAGCGTACATCGCGCGCGGTCACGTTCAAAATGCCGTTGGCGTCAATGAGGAAGCGCACCTCGATGCGCGGCATGCCGGCGGGCATGGGCGGGATGTCCTTCAGGTCGAAACGGGCCAGGCTGCGGCAATCGCCGGTCATCTCGCGCTCGCCCTGCACCACGTGGATCAGCACGTTCTTCTGCCCGTCAACGCCGGTGGTGAACACCTCGGTGGCGCTGGCGGGGATAGTCGAGTTGCGGTGAATCAGCTTGGAGACAACTCCGCCCATGGTCTCGATGCCGAGCGACAGCGGGGTCACGTCGAGCAGCAGCATGTCCTGCTGCACGCCGGCGAGGATGCCCGCCTGCACGGCCGCGCCGAGAGCGACCACCTCTTCCGGGTTCAGCTCGGCGTGCGGCTTTTTCTGGAACATGACCTGGACGGTCTCGCGCACCAGCGGAATGCGCGTCGAGCCGCCGACCAGGACCACCTCGTCGATGTGGCGGACCTCGATCTTGGCGTCCAGCACGGCCTGGCGGCAGGGCTCGAGCGTCCGCTCGATGATGCCGGCAATCAGCTTCTCGAACAACGGGCGGTCGATGTGCCGGTTGTATTGCTTCCCCCGATAGGAAAACCGGAGCAGGGCTTCGGGCTCGGTGGAAAGCGCGTGCTTGGCTTCGATCACCGCCCGCCGGAGGTGCTGCACACCGACGGCGTCGCGCGAGATATCCTCGCCCCATTCGGTGGCCACGTCCTCGAGCGCGATGTGGATGAGCAGGTTGTCGATGTCGTCGCCGCCGAGGTGGGTGTCCCCGTTGGTGGCCAGCACCTCGAAGATGCCGTCGTGGAGCTTCAGGATCGAGATGTCGAACGTGCCGCCGCCCAGGTCATACACGGCCACGATGCCCTGCTTGCGCTTGTCCAGGCCGTAGGCGAGCGAGGCGGCCGTGGGCTCGTTGACCAGCCGCAGCACGTCCAGACCGGCGATGCGGCCGGCGTCCTTGGTGGCTTGCCGCTGGGCGTCGTTGAAGTAGGCGGGAACGGTGATGACTGCCTTAGTGATAGGCTGGCCGAAGTGACCCTCGGCGTTGAGCTTGAGCCGGCGCAGCACCTGGGCCGAGATTTCCGGAGGCGTAAGGATGCGATCGCCCAGCCGAATGCGAATCACCGACTCGCTGCCCTCCACCACCTGGAATGGGAACAGCTTCAACTCTTCGGTGACGTCGCCGATGCCCTTCCCCATCAGGCGCTTCACCGAGTAGACGGCGCGCTCGGGCCGCGACAGCAGCAGGTCGGCTGCCGGCCGGCCGGCGGTCAGCTCGCCTTCCGGGGTCATGGCCACCACACTGGGAACGATCTTCTCGCCGTCTGCGTCGGTGATGATCTTAGGGCGCACCGAGTCCATGTAGGCGACCAGGCTGTTAGTGGTGCCCAGGTCGATGCCCACAATGGGCTCCTGCTTTGGTTCGCCGAAATCGATTTGGAATACGCTAGACACTCATCATACCTTTTCGCGTGGCGCGGACACCCGTGCCTGCGCCACATTACACCAGCTCTGCATTCACGTCGCGCAACAAGTTGCGAATATAGTTCCGCCGGTTCAGCACGCTGTAAATCTTCTCCAGCGCGTCGCGGCTCTCGGTGCGGTCCCACTCGCCGAAGCCCGCCTCGAGTGAGTGGTCGACCTCCTCCAGCAAGTTCTCGAACTTCGCCTTGGCCTCGATCAGTTGCGGGCGCACCGAGTCGTCGCCGGTGCGGATCTCTTCGAGCGCCATGTTCAGATCGAACACCTCTTCCAGCAGCTCCGGCGGCACATTGGAAGACTTCTGCTCGCTCTTTTTCATCCCGTACAGGTCGAGCAGGTACTCGCCCCGGGCCACCGGATCCTTCAGGGTGCGGTAGGCGTCGTTAAGCCACGCGGTGGCGTCCACCGCCAACTGGCGCTCGCGCTCGGGACGCCGGAAGTAGACATCGGGATGCAGGCGCCGGCTCAACCGGTAGAAGCTCTGCTCCAGTGCACCCAGATCGATTTGCAGTTTCCGCGGCAGGCCGAAGTACTCAAAGTAGTCCGTGGTGGGCGGCTGGAGGCTTTCGCAGTGGCTGCAGAAATGGACCTCCTCGGGCGACTTGCCGCAGTTCCAGCAGGTGACGGTTTGTCCGATCTGGGTCAGCATGGAACCCTGGCCGGGATCAGGCCACAAAAGAGGTGCCGCAACCGCAGGTCTTCTTGGCGTTGGGGTTCTCGAAAACAAACCCCGATTGCAGCAACGACTCCTTGTAATCCAGGGTCAGCCCGTGCAAGTAGATGTAGCTCTTCGGGTCGACGAACACCTTGACGCCGTCGTATTCGAAAACCTTGTCGTTGGACCGCGGCTTGGCGTCGAACTTGAACTGGTAGCTCAAGCCGCTGCAGCCGCCGCCGAGCACACCCAGCCTCAGCCCGCCTTCCAGGTGGTGCGTGGCGAGCGCTTCCTTGATCTTGGCGATCGCCTTGGGTGTGACCTCGATCATAATCTCGCAAAGACGCAAAGGGGGCAAAGACGCAAAGGCCCCCTAAGCGTTAGCCGGCTGGGGGGACCCTTCCCGCGCCGCCCGCTTGGCCTTGTAGTCGGTGATGGCGGCGTGGATGGCGTCTTCGGCCAGCACCGAGCAGTGGATCTTCACCGGGGGCAGGCTCAGCTCGCTGACGATGTCGGTATTCTTGATCTCCAGAGCTTCGTCAACGGTCTTGCCCTTGATCCACTCGGTGGCAAGCGATGAGCTGGCGATAGCGCTGCCGCAGCCGAAGGTCTTGAACTTGGCGTCCTCGATGATCTGGGTCTCCTCGTTCACCTTGAGCTGCAGGCGCATTACGTCGCCGCATTCCGGCGCGCCCACCATGCCGGTGCCCACGTTGGGATCGTTCTTGTCGAGCGTCCCCACGTTGCGCGGTTTGTTGTAGTGGTCGAGAACTTTTTCTGAATATGCCATCTTTTTCCCTCGTCTCTTTTGGGGCTCGCGACTAGTCGGCGGCCCAGCTAACTTTCGAAAGATCGATCCCTTCCTTGGCCATATCGTAAAGCGGGCTCAACTCGCGCAGGCGCATCACCGTCTCCACCACGCGCTTGATCACGTAGTCGACTTCCTCCTCGGTGTTGAAACGTCCGATGCCGAAGCGAATAGAGGTGTGGGCCAGGTCCTCGCCCACGCCCAGCGCCTTGAGCACGTAGCTGGGCTCGAGCGTGGCCGAGGTACAGGCCGAGCCACTCGATACGGCCACGTCGTTGATGCCCATCAGCAGTGACTCGCCCTCCACGTAAGCGAAGCTAATGTTGATATTGTGCGGCAAGCGGTGTTCCATGCTGCCGTTGATGTAGCATTCGTCGAGCTGGCTCAGGATGCCTTCCTTGAGCTTGTCGCGCAGGTAGGCGAGCCGCTTCGACTCTGCGGGCATCTCCTGGTTACACAGCTCGCAGGCTTTACCCAGCCCGACGATACCGGTGACGTTCAGCGTGCCGGAGCGCATGCCGCGCTCATGGCCGCCGCCGTCCATCTGGGCCGCGATCTGCACGCGCGGGTTCTTGCGGCGCACGTAGAGCGCCCCCACGCCCTTGGGTCCGTAGATCTTGTGCCCCGAGAGCGAGAGCAGGTCGATGTTGTCGGTCTGCACGTTCACCGGGACTTTGCCGGTGGCCTGCACCGCGTCGGTGTGGAACAGGATCTTGCGCGCGTGGGCCAGCTTGCCGATTTCGGCGATGGGCTGGATCACGCCGATCTCGTTGTTGGCGTACATGATCGAGATCAGGATCGTCTTGTCGGTGATCGCCTCCTCGAGCATCTCCAGATCGATGCGGCCGTCCCGCTGCACGGGGAGATACGTCACCCGGCAGCCCTGTTTCTCCAGGCGCTTGCAGGTGTCGAGCACCGCCTTGTGCTCGGTGGCCGAGGTGATGATGTGGTTGCCGCGCTCGGCGTACATCTCGGCCACGCCCTTGATGGCCAGGTTGTTGCTCTCGGTGGCGCCGCTGGTGAAGATGATCTCCTTGGGCGTCGCGCCGATCAGGTCGGCGATCTGCTTGCGCGCGTTGTCCACCGCCTTCTCAGCCTCCCAGCCGAAGCTGTGGTTGCGGCTGGCGGCGTTGCCGAAGACCTTGGTGAAATACGGCAGCATCGCCTCCAGCACGCGCGGATCCACGGGCGTGGTGGCGTGGTTGTCCATGTAGATCGGGGTCTGCATCTTTGTCTCCCTATCGCCTCATAGAACGTGAAGGGCGGTTGCCATCTCCGCGTCACACGGCATCTCCGCAGTCTCCGGCGGCGGCACATCGCGCGCCAGCTCCGAAATCGTGATTGAATCCAGCAGTTTCATGATGCGGTCGTGCACCCGGCGCAACGGCTCCCGCACGCTGCACTTCTCGGTGTGAAAGCACTCGCCGCTCACGCAGGAGGTCAGCAATACTGGACCGTCGATCAGCCTGATCACCTCCAGCGCGGTGATGGTCGTTGGATCCCTCGCCAGCACATAGCCTCCATGGGTTCCGTGCTGGGAAACCAGGAACCCGTGGCGGG
>JACQDI010000595.1 GCA_016201195.1 Acidobacteriota bacterium
CCGGCTGGACGAGGTTTCGACCTCCATGACCATCAACGCGACGGCGGCGATCCTGCTGGCGCTCTACGTGGCCGTGGGGAAACGGCAGGGGGCCCAGCTCCGGCGCCTGGCGGGGACGGTGCAGAACGACATCCTCAAGGAGTACGTGGCGCGGGGGACCTACATTTATCCGGCGGCCGCGTCGATGCGGCTGGTGACGGACCTGTTCGCGTGGACCAGCCGGGAGTTGCCGGAGTGGAACCCGATCTCAGTCAGCGGCTACCACTTTCGCGAGGCGGGGGCGACGGCGGTGCAAGAGGTGGGGTTCACGCTGGCCAACGCCATCACCTACATCCAGGGGGCGCTGGACGCCGGCCTCGAGCTGGACACGTTCGCGCCGCGGCTGAGCTTTTTCTTTAATGCGCACAGCAACTTTCTGGAGGAGATCGCCAAGTTCCGGGCGGCGCGGCGGCTCTATGCGCAGATCATGCGGAGTCGATTCGGGGCGAAGAACCCGAAGAGCTGGATGCTGCGGTTTCACGTGCAGACGGCGGTGTCGACGCTGACGGCGCAGCAGCCGGACGTAAACGTGGTGCGGACGGCGATCGAAGCGCTGGCGGCGGTGTTGGGAGGCTGCCAGTCGCTGCACACCAACGCGCGGGACGAGGCGCTGGCGCTGCCCACCGAGGAGTCGGCGCGGCTGGCGCTGCGCACCCAGCAGGTGATCGCGTACGAGAGCGGGGTTGCCAACACGGTCGATCCGGCCGGAGGGGCGTATGAACTCGAGCGGCGGACCGACCAGATCGAGGCCGAGGCAGCGGAGTTGATCGCGCGCATCGACGCGCTGGGGGGCATGGTACGGGCCATCGAGCAGGGCTACGTGCAGCGGGAGATCCAGAATGCGTCGTACCAGTATCAGAAGCAGGTAGAGAGCGGGGAGCGGGTAGTGGTGGGGGTGAATCGCTACCAGGCGGCGCAGCAGGCCCCGATCCCGATCTTGCGCATCGATCCGGCGCTGGAGGAAGAGCAGGTGCGGCGGGTGAAGGAACTGCGGGCGAGGCGGGACCGGGAGAAGGCAGAGCGGGCGCTCGATGAGCTGGAGCGCGTCGCGGGAACGAAGGAGAACCTGCTGCCGGCGATCCTGGAGGCGGTGGAGAGCTACGCCACGCTGGGGGAGATCTCGGACCGGCTACGAAGAGCGTTTGGAGAATATAGAGAAGCCGTGGTGTGGTGAAAAAGCTGGAAAGCCGCAGAGACACAGAGGCACAAGGGCTCAGGGTGCGGACCGCTGGCGCAGCGCCTCGAACAGGACAATCCCCGCAGCCACCGAAACGTTGAGCGAGGCGATCCGGCCGGCCACCGGGATCCTCACCAGAAAATCGCAGTGCTTGGCCACCTGCTGGTGCAGGCCCTTACCCTCGCCTCCCAGCACGATCGCTGCGCGGCCCCGGTAGTCGGCCTGGTGGTAGCTCCGCTCGGCGTGCTCGTCGAGACCGAAAATCCAGTATTCGCTCTGCTTCAGGAATTCCAGGGCACGGTTGAGATTGGGGACCCGGGCCACGGGGAGGTACTCGAGGGCGCCGGCGGCCGCCTTGGCCACCGTGTCGGTCAGTCCCGCCGCGCGCCGCTCGGGGACCACCACCGCGTTGGCGCCGGCGGCGTGGGCCGAGCGGATGATGGCGCCGAGGTTCTGGGGATCTTCCACCCCATCCAGCAGCACGAGCAGTCCGGGGATGCTGGGCGCGGCGACGACTTGTTCCAGCTTGCAATAGCGATGCGCGGCGGTGACCGCCAGTACGCCCTGGTGGACGCCGGAGTTGGACTGGCGGTCGAGCGCCTCGCGCGATTCGAAGCGCAGCGGCACGCCCTGGCGCCGGCATTCCTCGATGATCTGCTGCAGGCGCGGATTGGAGGCGCCTCGGGCGACGAGCACGTGCTCAATGGCGCGTCCGGCCCGCAAGGCCTCGTGTACGGCGTGGATCCCGATGAGCCGTCCGGTCATCGGCGCCGTTCCGGGGCGTCGCCGGATTCGGGACTTCGCAGCCGCGTCTTGTGCTCGGGCCCTTCCTTGGTCTCTTCCGCCTTGGGCGTCGGTTTTGGCGGGGGTGGCGCGTGCGGAGCAAAAGCCGGGGCCGTCGCGGGCGGGGGCGCCACGGCCGGCGGCGGTGCGGCGGGGGCCGGAGGAGGGCTCACGTATCCCCCACGCCCACCGTGGCCCTGACCGCCGCCCCGCGGCCGCTCGCGCTCGACCACGACCACCTCCGGCACGTAGACCACGGCCGGGGGCGGCGGGGTCGGGGCGGGTTGGGCTACTGGATAGTTATAGTAGGTTTGGGGCGGTACGGACGCGGGCGCGGCTGCTTCCACGGGCGGCGACGGGGGAGGCTCGGCCCCCGTGATCCGGATTGCTTCCGGCGGCGGTGGCTGCGCCGCTTGGCCGGCAAAGCTTTGGTCGGCGGTGATGGGCAGAATCCGCGTGGTGCCGACCCGCGTCTTTCGCTTGTGGGCCGCGAGCACCGGCAGCGGCGGCGGGGAAGGTAGCGCCGCCACCATCTGCGCCACCTTTAGCGGATCTTGCGGCAGACGCGGCGCCTGGGCCGGATCGAGAACGCGCGCTCCGGCGCTATAGGCTGCGAAGGTAGCCTGGTCGGCGGCCGAGCCGAGGGGACCCCACCCTGCAAATGCCGGTGCGCGCAGCCAGTAGACCTCACCCGGATAGAAATTCCTATCCGGATCCGGCGCCCACACCCACCCCGCGTCGGGGACTAAGGTCCACCGGCCGTAGTGATAGGGCAGCCAACCCCACGGCTCTGCTGAGATCCAGGTATAGCCCTGACCTTCGTACCAGCGCCACTTCCCGGCCCGGAAAGGCTTCCAGTCCTCCGGCACGCGGGGCTGCCACACCTTGCCGAGCTTGGCCGCGTCGATCCACTTGCCGGCGGCTTCCAGTTCTCCGTGGTTCTCCGCCGCCTGGCGGTCGCGCTGTTCGTTCCACCGATCCAAATCTCCGGCGGTCACCTCGCGGAACAATTGAAAACGCTCCAGGGCGTCCGGGTGCACGACCACGGTTTGTCCCTGGCGGAGCTCCAGTTCCGCGGCGCGCGAGCTGAACCGGACCCGGCCTCCCAGAATCGCCACGGTCGAGACTTCGTCATTCACTCCCACGCGCACCCGCGACCCTTCGAGAAACGCGATCTCCAGGCCGGGGGCGACCAGCACGAAGGCGTCCAACCCCTTCGGCTCGGCGGTGGCGTAGAGCACGCCGCGCTCGAGTGAAACCAGGCTGATGCGCTGGCCGGTGGAGAGCCGGGTCAGGTCGGACAGCTCGGCGAGCGATCCCGCTCCCAGACGAACCAGGCTGCCTTCATCCAGTTCGAGTTCGGTGCGCGCAACGGGGAAAGTCTCCACCCAGAATCCCTGGCCCACCGGCAGGTTGCGCTCCGCCGCCATGCGCTCGCCGGTCGAGGCTTGCTCTACCTCGACGCGCCCCTCGGCCAGAGTCAGCCGGGCAAACCGCAGGTGCATGTCGGCAGCGAACGGTGCTGTGGGGATGAGCAGGGCGAGGGAAACGGCTGTAAAGACGATACGCATGGTCCGCCTCCGCATATATGACGGTAGCACAGCGGGGGACGTTGCCCTAATTAATCCAAGCGAGATCGGGTGGATTGGAACGAGGATGTCTTGAGTCTCAGTCAGAAAGCCGAGTGCGGTAGGACTCGAGATCGTCTTTGGTCACCTCTTCAGGCGGAACCAGTTTGTAGTGTTTCTCGGAGGAAATACCTATACCCTTTTCGCCCTGCTCGAACTCGAAGAGCGCGATGACCTGGTCCTTCATGAACTGAGCACCCACCGGTCGGCATATGAGCGCTGGGAACTTGTCAGCACAAAGGGCGAAGTCTTGAGCAATCTGCACGATGCTCAACCTATCCTTGCCCCCCTTAGCCTGCACGGGGAAGACGTAGTGGACTCCCTTCTTATCCACTCCGACATAGAGTTCATCCGTTTCGACCTGCCCCATTTCGGGTACAGTGGTTCGAAGGTGGTTCTGCAGAGAATAGCACGTGACGCCCGTGAAGATATCGACCAACCGGTTGTACCGCACCTTGGCCAGAAGCGCCTGCTCGTCGGTGAGGGCATACTTCGCTATAACGCCGGGTGTGGAGTCGGGAACCTTGGTAACGCTCATGTGCTCATTTGGGAGCAGGGGCGTGTCCGGCAGCAGCACGAACCGGTACTTGCTTATGCCAGCCGGAAAAACGAGCCAGGCCTGCCCTTGGCCAGCCGTTGTCCGGATGCTCTCGGGCATTCCGGTGCGATACCGCTGTTTGTAAACTACGTCTCCGAGGTTCTTGGGCAGCTCAACGTTCAGATCTCTTGCGGCCTTGACAATATCTTCCCGCTCAAAGTCGACTGCACGCATTCCGGGTTTGAACCTCTCGTGGAAGATCCTCTCGATAATTATGGGGTATCTGGCCGGCTGCTTCGTTTTCTGTTTCTTCGGTTTCTTCATGCGGCCGTTCACCGGATGGCCTTTAGCCGGGCCAGCGAAGGAGAATAACTTCTTCTCGAAGCTGTTCTCTGGTTGCTGTTGCCAGTCGTGTGCGGAAAAGGTCGATGCCCTCGACTTCGTAACCGAGAGACCCAGCAATGTCAGCAAGTAGTTGACCCGTGCGGATCATTACGCGCAAGTAGGACGCCTGGTCGCCCACGACGTACGCAAGTCGGGCACCGGGGCGCAGAACGGCGCGCAGATTGGAAAGGTGGCTGGCCATGCCGCCGAAATACAGCCTCGTCACCCTTGCGTAAAGCCGCTCGAAGCCGGAAGTCTTACGTAGTTCGATTCGTCGCTTCTCGATGGCGTCGGCAATGCGCTGTATCTCTTTGTGATCGACGACCAGACGGTCGTCACAATCACCCTTGTACACCCCTCGGGTGTTGGACCTCACCAAGTTCCGCTTGAGCGAGCGCAGATCCTGTTTCGTGTGTAGAAAACCGAGCAGCACCGACTCCAGGCGCGTTGTGCGGGTGTAGTCCTTCTCGTTGGGGTAGGGCGGTGATGTGATCACCGCGTCCACCGAATTGGGCCGCAGTACATCACAGAGGTGCCGTGAGTCAGCTCGGTGGACGAAGGCTTTGATGCCGGCGTACCTCTGCAAAACGCGCAGGTCTTCCGCCATCGCCCGGATGCCGCTGAGCCAGGTGGCTACTACTGGTCTGTCGGGCTTGGCGGGCCCGACCCCTACCTCTGGCCCGAATTCGAGGTTGCTGATGGAGAATACGATTGCCTTCGCGAGGGCCAAGCGCTCGTGCTGGATGAACCGTTCGTCTCTGCAATGTTCGAGTGTTTCCAGAAGCACCAAGGTTTTGTGCAGCGGCAGCGGGCTAATCGAATCCTTCAATAGCAACTTCCAGGTGTCCTCTGGTAACGTCCGCAGCTTGACGGTGGGTGTTCGTTTACGGTGAAACAGCGGCAGGTCGTCGTCGTCCTCCATTCCTTGTGCTTCGAGCTTGTCTGCTGTGCGCCTGGCGACCTCGGTGGCGTGGTCCAACAGGCGGTCAGGATCAACGCTCCAATCTACCTTGACCTGACTCGCGAAGTGGGCCATCGGGTTGGCTTCGATCCCGATACTCTCAATGCCAAGCTTCTTACACTCGACTAGGGTCGTGCCGGTTCCGCAGAAGGGGTCCAGAACTCGCTTGCGGGAGCCGAGCCCGAAGCGTTCGATGTAGTCGCGCACCAGATGTGGCGGGAATGAGAGAACGAACCGGTACCAGTCGTGGGCCGCAGAATCCTCCTGCCTGAGTTTGTTCTCGTTGTGGGGGCCGCCATTTAGGGCTATATCGGTGCGCACCATCTTGTCCGATCTCCAGATGGCTTCAGGGCTGACGGTCGGAGGGACAGCCGACGATCATGCTGTGATGCAAGCGAGATTATAGCAAGGTCTCGCCCTGAATAATGTCGGCTCGCATTCGGTGGCGAAAGACGGTGCACATTTTAGTAACAGTCCCACGAAGAAGAGGTCGACGATCCGGAGGGCAAGCGTACCCTCAAAAGGTGTACTTGATCTCAAATGCCACGCCAGCGGAGTAGAGCTTGGCGCCGCTGGTGGTGAGCCAGCCCTCCACCGTGTAGCGCCC
The DNA here is from genome assembly GCA_016201195.1 of Acidobacteriota bacterium. Classification (GTDB taxonomy): domain Bacteria; phylum Acidobacteriota; class Terriglobia; order Bryobacterales; family JACQDG01; genus JACQDI01. The sequence continues at coordinate 6,118 of JACQDI010000595.1, forward strand.
CTCGGGGAAGGTCTTGCCGGAGCGGTCGCCGAGGAGCGTTTCGATGAGAAAAGTCTTCTCGCCGGGGCTGAGGTCGAGTCGCGTCAAGCCTTGGGTAAACAGTTTCCCCAGCGACCACAGGAACACCTCCTGCCCGGACTCGTTGCGGATGGTCAGGTCGTATTGCTGCCCGGAGTTGAAGAGCAGGCTCAGCGGCAGCGCGCTCGTGTTGCGAATCGTCAGGCGGGCGGTGAGCAATGGAAGTGAGCGGGCCGGATCGACCGGCGGCATGAAATCGGCATAGTAGAGGGGACGGTCGATGGAGAGGCCGAACGACAACTCCGGTCCGGTGATGGCCACGCCGTTCACGATCGCATAAGCCAGCTCATAGGAGCGCGGTCCGGCGATGGTGGTTTCGGTGCGCTTCACCAGACCCACCCCGGGGGCAAACGCCTCCTCGACCAGGCCGGCGTCCAGGCAGGGGCCGGGCAGGTATTGGATGATCAGGGTCGAGGGAAACGAGCCGGCCGGCACGCGCACCGGCTCATTGCGCGCCGCGATGGCCTGGGCGATGCAGGGGATGGCCAACTGCGACCTCCAGGGTTGCGCAGCGCGGAAGGCGTACCAAAGCCTTTCGGCGCCGCCGGCGTCGTCATATTGGACCACGTCACCCGCCGGTGTTTGTCGCACCAGGGCGCGGCTTCCGGCGTAGCCGGACAGCTCGTAATAGGTGTTGTCGCCGAGCCGGGTGGCCTTCGTTACCTCGACCTCGATCGGCTCTCCGGCGGCAGCGCCGCGCTGCACGTAGACCCAGTGGCTCCCCACTGCCAGTGGGAAGTAGTCGGCGCGGGAGCCCCGGGCCCGTGGCTGGGCGTGGACCACTGCGCAGACCAGGAGGAGGCCGATCAGGCCCCGTAGAAGTTGCGGATCCATACGTGGTTCTTCAGCTCGGCCAGAGCCGGCGCAGGAAGCGGCCCCATTTCAGAGACGGCGCAGTTCGACTCCACGTTTCGCACGCTGCGCATCCCCGGTATCACCGTGGACACGGCGGGATGGGAGAGGCAGAAACGCAGGGCCGCCTGGGCGAGGGCGCCGTGCCGATCGCCCAACGCTTGCTTGAGCCGGGCCGTGTGCTCTTCGACCTGCTGCTTGCGGCCGCCGCGGAAGTAGCGGTTCCGCCAGTCGCCCTCCGGGAAGACGGTATCGGCGGTGATGTTGCCGGTGAGCCCGCCTTCATCGAGCGGCACGCGGGCAATCACGCCGATGTTCAGCTCCTGGCACAGCGGGAACAGGCGGTCGGCGGCGGTGGGGTCATAGATATTGTAGATTACTTGCACGCAGTCGATCAGGCCCGTGCGCAAGGTCTCCAGCGCCGAATCCGGCTGGTAGTCGTTGATCGAGATGCCGAAGAAGCGGACCTTGCCGCTTTTCTTGAGGTCCTCGATGGCGCGCCGCCAGTCGCCGGCTTCCAGCCACTCGGGCGACCAGACGTGGAATTGCTGCACGTCGACCGAATCCAGGCCCAGGTGCTTCAAGCTCCGGTCCGTGCAATCGAGGATGTACCGGTAGGGGAAAACCTTGCCGATCGGAATACCCGGCCGGGCGGGCCACCGCAGGTTCTTGGGGGGAACCTTAGTGGCCACGTAGACCCGCTCGCGGCGCTTGCGAACAACCTGGCCGACCAGCGTTTCGCTGTGCCCGTCGCCGTAGGCCAGAGCAGTGTCAATGAAGTTCAGGCCCAGGTCGATGGCGCGGTCGAGCGCCCGCAGCGACTCGCGGTCCTCGGCGCCGATCCACATGAAGCGCCCGATCCCCCAGGCGCCGTAGCCGATTTCGCTGATGCGGAGTCCCGTTCTGCCAAGAGTACGATAGCGCATCCTCACTTCTACTCGATCGGCGAAAGCTTGTTCCGATTGAACCGCAGGCTGACCACGTCGAAGCGGCTGTAGTGACCGAGAGTATCGATGTAGGCCTTGGTGGCCAGGCGATCTTCGGCGCGCAGCTCGGCGTAGAGAATCTCCTCGCGGTCGAGCACCGGGCCGGCCAGGTAGAGGCCGGCCGGGTTCAGGATGGCGCTGCCGCCCGAGCCGATGTCCCAGCCGCGGCACGCCTCGGGCAGCGAGCCGGCCGGGTCATAGTTGCCGGCGCTGACCACGAAGTTCTGGGTCTCGAAGGCGTACTCACGGTTGGCGTAGGCA
>JACQDI010000605.1 GCA_016201195.1 Acidobacteriota bacterium
CATGCGGGATGCTGGGCGGCAGGAACCGCTCGGTGCGCTCGAAGCTATAGCGCGCGAAGAACTGGTTGCGCTCCGTGATCCGGTGATCCACCTTCACGTCAAACTGGTCATCCTGGCGGGTGAGCACGGGATTATAGAGAAAGTTGTTGATGATCTGGCCGGTCGACGCGCGCTGGCCGCTGGTATTCGGCGTAGGGTAAAGATCGTTGACGATATTGCGCGAAGCCGCATCGATGCGGCTGGCGGGGATCGCGTTGCCGGCGAACCGCTGGCCCGGATTCAGCGGATCGAAGATCGCGCGGCTCAGCTCAGAAAAATCGCCGTTCCGCATCGCCAGAGTAGGGACGTTCGAGAGGTAAGTCTGCGCCTCGCGCCGCCGCCAGCCCTGGTAATCCATGAAGTAGAATGTGCGATCGCGGCGGATCTTCCCGCCCAGCGTGCCGCCGAACTGGTTCTGGCGAAACGGCGGCTTGGCGCGTCCGAACTTGTTGTTGAACAGGTCGTTGGCGTCGAGCTTGTCATTGCGCAAGAACTCAAACAGGCTGCCGTGCAGATCATTGGTGCCCGATTTAACCTGGATGTTGACCACGCCACCCGAGGAGCGCCCAAACTCGGCCGAGTAGGTGCTGGTCTGCACCTTGAATTCCTGTAGCGCGTCCACGCTCGGAAACACCACCACAGAGTTGAGCCAGGTTTCATTGTTGTCCACGCCGTCCAGCAAAAAGTTGTTGTCACGGGTGCGCATGCCGTTGGCCGAAAACGAGGCCGTCATGCGCCAGGCCAGCGAGCCGGCGCCGTCGATGTTCGCGCCGGGGAGGCCGCGCAGCACGCCGGGAAGAAGGCGGGTCAGGTTGACGAAGTCGCGGCCGTTCAGCAGCAGCTTCTTGATCTGGTCCTCGTTTACCACCGCCGCCAGTTCCGAGGTGTCGGTGGAAACCATGGGAACCGCAGCCTCCACGTTCACCGTCTCGGTCACCGCGCCCACCTCCAGGGCCAAGTCCACCCGGGCCTTCTGGTCCACCTGCAATTCCACGTTGCTGAAGGTCACTTTCTTGAAACCCGACAGCTCCGCGGTCACCGTGTATGCGCCCGGCGGAAGAAGACCCGCCAGGTAGTTGCCCAGAGTGTCCGTGGTGGTCGTGCGCACCAGTCCGGTGTTCTGGTTGGTGATGGTGACCTGCGCATTAGCCACGACCGCCCCCGAACTATCCTTCACCGTGCCCAAGATCGTCCCCGTGACCGCCTGCGCCCAAACCGAGGTCGGAACGACCAGCAGGACAAAAAGCCCCACCAAAAGTCTTGTCATTGCAATTCCTCCCCTGACGTAATCAGTATGCACCAATACCCCCACCAGCGACAAGACCCACAAGCTACGGGCCAGCGTCAGACTACTTGTAAAATCAAGCACTTGAGGTAATGGGTCTCGGGCACGGTGAGCAGGATGGGGTGGTCCAGGGCCTGCGTCCGGCGCTCCAGCACCCGCACCTGGCGACCGGCGTCGAGGGCCGCCTCGGCCACGAGTCTCAGAAAATCCGCCTCGCTTAAGTGATGGGAGCAGGAGCAGGTCACCAGCACCCCGCCGCGGTCGAGCAGCCGCAGGGCGCGCAGGTTGATGTCCTTGTAGCCGCGGATTGCCTGCGGCACGTGGGACCGCGACTTGGCAAAAGCCGGCGGATCGAGCACCACCGTCGCAAATTTGCGACGAGCCGAAGCATAACCGGACAGCAGCTCGAACACGTCGGCCTTCTGGAACTCAATGTTCGCCAGTTGATTCCGCTGGGCGTTCTGGCGGGCCATCTCCAGGGCCTCGCCGGAGCTGTCCACCGCCTCCACGCTCGGGCAGACCCCCGCCAGGTGCAGCGCAAAGCCGCCGGTCGAGGTAAAGCAATCGAGCGCCGGCCCGTGAGCGAAGCGCCGCGCGGCCAGGTAGTTTTCGCGCTGGTCCAGGAACACGCCCGTCTTCTGGCCCGAGAGCAGGCGGGCGCCCAGCCGCAGGCCGTTGGTTTCGAATTCCACTTTCTCCGGAACCTGGCCCCGCAGAACGGAATTGATGAGAGGCAGGTTCTCGCGCGCCCGCACGGGCACGTCGTTGCGCTCGACAATCCCGGCTGGGGAAAACAGCGCCTCGAGCGCTTCCACGATCTGTCCTTTGGCCGCCTCCATTCCCTGGTCCAGGGTCTGCACCACGAAATAATCCCCGTAGCGGTCGACCACGAGCGCCGGCAGCAGGTCGCCCTCGCCGTGGACCAGGCGGTAGGCCGTCGTGTCCCGGACCACTTTCTGGCGGTACGCCGCCGCTCGCTCGAGGCGATCGCGAAAGAAGGCGGCGTCCACCGTCTCGGCCCGCTGCGACAGCATCCGCAAGGTGATCTGGGAGGTCGAGCTGTAGTGCGCCGTCCCCAGGAGCTTGCCGTGGGGCCCCACCACGCGCACCACGGATCCGGGAGCAGCGTCGTGCCGCGCCAGCACGTCGGAGGAAAAGATCCACGGATGGCCCGCCTCGACGCGCTCGGCCGCTTTGCGGTTTACCTCGACTTCGGTCAGCATAAAAGCCAGAATGCCACAGAGAGGGGGAAAACCAAGGCAAAAGGCAAAGGGCAAAAATCAAGGAAGGGAGCATTCTTTAAAGAAAATGCTCGCGGGCGGCAGACCGCGCGCCTTGATTTTTGCCTTTTGCGTTTTGTAGTTTGCCTTTTGCCTTGCTTTACAGCTTCTTCAGCAACAACTGCGCCTCAGCCAGCCGTGGAAACACCCTCTCCGCCTCCTTGAACTCCCGCGTATGCACGCACCGCCGCGTGTGCCGGTGCTCCACCGGATGCCGCAGGTGAAGCATCTCGTGGTAGACGATGTACTCGACCAGGAACCGAGGCACCGACGCCCGGTCGAAGATCCGGCTGATGATGATCGCGTTGTGCGCGGGGTCGAAGTGTCCCAGCATGGTTCGCGACGGCGTCCGGCTCCAGCCCAGCGCGGGCTGGGCCAGCAGGTTATGGAAGCAGCGCTGGTTCAGCTCCACAAAAATCTCCTCCAGGTCGTAGTGCTCGCCCCGCGCCGGCGAGACCTGCTTGCGCCCCCGGATCTGCCGCAACAGCAGCATCTTGCGCCGGATGTCGGAACGGTTGAGAAACAGGCGGTAGCGCCGGTTGTACTTCTCCGGAATCTGCTTGCGGTACAGCTTGGACAGCAAGATGAAGGCCAGCGCCTCCTGCACGGGCGCCGGCGCCCCCTCCAGCAGGTCGGACATGCGCACCTGCACCGCCCCGTTCGAGTCGTCGTGCCGGATGAAACTGTTCACATTGGCGAACGGCCGGTATTCGACCACAAAGTGCGGCGCCGGCGTCCTCGGCTTCAGGTCCCGAAACACCCGCCGGTAGATCTGTTCCACGGTCTCGAAGAATAGAGTGGTCTGCTCCATGAGTCGTCAATCGTCAATCATACAATCGTCATTGCGCTATGATGTGGGTTTACGCACAGGAGAACCACAGGTGAACCAGACTCGACCGGTTCGGCGTGCCAAGATCTCTGCCCTGGGTTGCTATGTGCCTCCTCGGCTGTTGACCAACGAGGACCTGGAAAAAATGGTCGACACCTCCAGCCAGTGGATCCTGGAGCGCACGGGCATCCACACGCGCCACATCGCCGGCGCGGACCAGGCCACTTCGGACATGGCCGTGGAGGCCGCGCGGGCGACGCTGGCCGAGCGGGGCCTCGACGCCGCCCAAGTGCAGGCCATCCTGGTCTGCACCGTCACCCCGGACATGTTCTTCCCCTCCACCGCCTGCCTGGTTCAGGACCGCATTGGGGCCAAGAAGGCCTGGGGTTTTGACCTGGTCGCCGCCTGCTCCGGGTTTGTCTACGGGCTGACCGCCGGCGCCCAGATGGTGGCCGCCGGCGTCCACGACCGCGTTTTGGTCATCGGCGCCGACACCATGTCGCGCATCATTGATTACACCGACCGCGCCACCTGCGTGTTGTTTGGCGACGGGGCCGGGGCCATGCTGCTCGAGCCGGCCGAATCCGATGGTGAGGGACTCGTTGATTTCATCCACGAGGTGGACGGATCCGGGGGCCAGTACCTGTATATGCCCGCCGGCGGCAGCCGCTGCCCGGCGTCTCACGAAACGGTGGACCAGCGACAACACTTCGTCCACCAGGACGGCCAGCAGGTGTTCAAGTTTGCCGTGCGCAAGATGCACGAAGTCTGCAAAGAGCTGCTCGAGCGCAACGGCCTCTCGATCCGCGACGTGGATGTGATGCTGCCCCACCAGGCCAACCGCCGCATCATCACCGCCGCTTCCGAGCGCCTTGGTATCCCCTGCGACCGGGTGATCATCAACATCGACCGCTTCGGCAACACCACCGCCGCCACCATCCCCCTGGCCGCGCAAGATGCCCGGGAAAAGGGGTTACTGAAGCCCGGCAAGCTGGCCCTCATCGTCGCCGTCGGCGCCGGCTATACCGTGGGGGCATCCTTGTGGCGGTGGGCGTATTAGGTCAGGTGAGTGCTA
>JACQDI010000606.1 GCA_016201195.1 Acidobacteriota bacterium
TCCGGCGCCGGCACGAGCGGCAACCGCACGAAAAACGTCGCCCCGTGGCCGGGCTGCGATTCGGCCCACATGTCCCCGCCGTGGTCGACCACCGTCTGGCGGGCGAGGGCCAGACCCAGGCCGGTCCCCTTGCGCTTACCGGCGCTGGCGAAAGGCTCGAAGAGACGGTCGCGGACCTCGGGGCGGATCCCCGGTCCGGTGTCGCGCACGTGCACGGTGACCGAGCCACCCTGGGCTACGGCGTCGACGCTGATTCGCCCGCCGTCGGGCATCTCGTCCAGGGCGTTCACCAGCAGGTTGGCGAAGGCCCGCTCCAGACGCCCCCGCTCGGCCTCCACCATCGCGTCCGGGGAAATCGAAGTGATGATCTCGACCTTCTGCGTCTCCGCCACGTTGCGCAGCGGATCGATCGCCGCCTGCAGAATCTCGCTCAACAGGCACTCTTCGCGCTCGCGGGCTGTCTTGCCCCGGGCCACCTGCAGCAGGTCGTCCAGCAGGTCCTGAATCTTCTTCGACGCCTTGTAAATGTTGGCTGAAAGCCGCTTCTGCTGGTGCGCGGGCAGTTCCGCGTGGAACAACATCTCGCTGCCGCCGTAGATCGCCGCCAGAGGATTGCGCAGGTCGTGCACAATGGAGCTGGCCAACCGGCCGATCGAATACAGCCGCTCGTTGCGGATCAGCTCGCCGCGCGCGCGCTGGATGGAGGCGCACATCTGGTTGAAGGTGCGGGCCAGGCGCCCGATCTCGTCGTTGGAGGCCGGCTCCACGCGGTAGTCGTAGTTCTCCCGGGCCACTTCGACCGCCGCGTGGTCGAGGGCCTCGATCGGCCGCACGATGCGGCGAGCCAGGGCGTACGTGATCAGGAAGCTCACCGCCAGGCTCACGATCCAGATGCCGGCGATCTGGCGGCGCAGCGAGGCGAAGCCGGCCATGGCCGCCTCAATCGACCGCAGCACGCTGAGGTACCCCACCGGACGGCCTTCGATATCGAGCAGCGGCTCGCACAGCTCGATGTAGTTGAAGCCGGGCAAGGAGATCCGTTCCGGTTTGCCTGCCGGATGGCGACCCACCAGCGGCAGCACGGAAGCGGTGCGCTCCCCGAGCGTCGAAGCGAAGGTGCGGTCGGTGGAAGCAAAGACAAACTCGCTGCCGGTCGAAAGCTGCAACTGGGCGGCGACCGCGTCGGTCACCTCGAAGCCCGTCACCAACACGTTGATCAGTCCCAGCTCCGCCCCCGACTGCACGTAGACCGGCGTGACCACGAACTGGTAGAGGCGGTTGTCGATGAGGCCGAAGCCGCTCTGCTGCGCGGGAAACTTGCGGCGTGCCTGGTCGATGAATTGGAGCTCCGCGGGAACCGTGGCGCTGGTCAGTCGGGCGATCACGCGCCCGGTCGGGTCGGCCACCACCACCAGGCCCCGTTCGCCGAGTTGCCGCTCCAGGGTCCGCAGCAGGTCGCCGGAGGTGTCGGCAATGGTCGGCGCGTCGCCGGTGCTGAAAGCGGCGCGCACATACGGAGCGCGGGCCATCTGCCCGCTCAGGGCTTCCAGCGTCGCCGCCCGCGCCTTCCACAGCGACCGGTACCCGTGCAGGCTGCTCGCCACCTCGGTGGTCAGCTCGTTCAGCGTCTGCGTGACCAGGTGCTGCGACACGATCCACCCGGTGGCCACGAACAGCACGGTGATGGCCAGCGAAGTGGAAAGCCAGATCTTGGTCGCCAGGCGCATGCTCTACCGATGCCCTCCCGGATAAAACACGGTGTCCTGCGGCGGCGGGCGATACTCTCGCCCGTACTTGTTCTTGTGGGGCACGGCCACGTAGTCTTCCTCCGAGATCGAGATTTCGGGCAGGGACACGTTGCCCTCGCCCAAGGTGAGCGGCCGCTCCAGTGTTTGCAGTCTCTCGGCCTGGGCGCGTTCATGCCACACCTGGAAGCGGTAGGCCCCGGCCGGAGCGTGGATCTCGAAGCGCCCGTTGGAGCCCGTGACAGTGAAATAAGGCGTCGGCAGCACGGCAATCACCGCGCTCATAGTGGCGTGGATGTTGCAAAACACGCGAACCATTCCCGGCCGCCTGAACACCACCCGGCGCGAGGTTTTCGGGGCATAGAGCTGGACATCGAAGATCTGGCCGTCGTAGTTGGAAAAGGCGTTGTGAAAGATCGGATCGACATTGGGAAAATCCACCGCCGTCCCCGCCTCCACCGCCAGCACGTGCGGGATGAAAGTCTTGTTCTTCTGTGTCATGGTGGCGCGCGGCGTTGTAGCGGGCGCCGGCCGCGCGGCTGCCCCGGCGGGCTCCAGCCACACCACCACGCCGGAACTGTCCCGGGCCTTCTTGGCCCCCGGCTGCACCAGCGCAATGGTGCCGCTGACCGTGGCGGCCAGGGCACTCCCCGCGAGTACAAGACTGATGCCGAAAATCCTCAATTCCTTAGTTCCCCAATTTCTCAATTCCTAAAACAAGTATGCCAGAGACAAGTCGAAATGGGTGTTGGCCGGATGCTGCCCGCTCAGGAACTGTGTGCGCACGCGCGAAACCTCCGCGCCGGCCACCACGTTATGAGCCAAACGGTAAAACACGTTGCCCGCGTAAGCCAGGTTCTTGGCGGTGCCGTTCGGGAGCAGGTCGCGGTTGTTGGGATCGTCCTGCCCGCCGTAAACGTTGAAGCTCAAACGCGAGGTGGCGAGATAGGTCACCTGCGCCCAGCCGCCTCGCGTGCGCACGGGGATCACCTGGATCTCGCCCGGACGCGGGGTCAGGATGGTGAACCCTTGCGACACGCCGCCGGACCCCAGTTTGGCCAGGTTCTGTCCCGTGAACAGCGTCCCGGTGAACTCGAGCTTGCGGTGCGGGTTGACGAACCAGTCCAGCGAAAAGGCGCTCGACGGCACCGCCGCGCCGGCCACGTGGGTGGTCGAAAAGTGGAAGCCGGGAGCGATCTCCAGCCGCCGCGTGTCGTCAAAGCGGCGCCCGATCTGGAAGTGGCCTTCCAGCGCCGGGCGCTTTTGCTCCAGCGTCGAGGCGAACTGGACGGGGATGCGCGCCACCTCTTCGCTGGTCTGCGACACCCCGATGCGGCCACGAAAATCCAGACCCGAGCCGAGGCTGAACCGCTGCTCGAAGCGCACCTGCGGCCGCCACCGCCAGAGATTGCCGGCGGCGGTTAGCGGCGACACGCCCACCTGCGCCAGCGAGTTGGGCTCGCGCGGCGCAAAGATCGGCTTCTCCTGGCCCACCATGAATCCGCGCGTGCCCCATTGGCCTTCGATGGAAGCGGTGCGCAGGCGCACCTGGCTGTTGAGGGCCGCCCCGCCACCGGAGAACAGGTCCAGCATAAACGATCCCCGAAATTTCCCGCCCAGGATCGCTTCCGGCCCATGGAACTCCAGGCCAACCACGCTCTGGCGTAAGGTGCCTCCGGCGTTGACCGGGCCGGCGTTGATCTGGGCGGTGGTGGGGTTGTCGGCCGCGCCGCCGTGCGCCGTGTTGCGGAAGGCGTTGAACAGCAGCATGCCGGTCAGGCGCACGGGAACCTTCTGCGCGCTCTCCACCTTGACCTGTTCCTGCTCGGCCAGCCGGCCGGCCTGGAGCTGGAGATCCTCTTCGACCTCGTCCAGCCGCGCCGACGGCGGTTTCAGGCCGTTCAGCTCCCCGCGCAGTTGCCGGACCTCGTCGAGCAGTTCGGCGTTCCGGCGCTCCAAACGTTCCAGGCGCTGCTGGATGGCTTTCAGCATTTCGGCCGTCTGAGGGCGCGCCGTTCCCGCCCCCAGCACAAAGAAGACGAGAAACAATGAACAGGTTCGCATAGGCATCTCGCTCACGAAGAATTCAAGAGAGTGGCCACGGTGCGCTGCACTTCGACCGGCGACCACGGCTTTCCGAAATAAGCGCTGGCGCCCAGCCGCCGCACGCGCTCCGCCGCCTGCGGATCACTGTGGCCGCTCACCACCACGATCGGCAGCCGGGCGAAGCGCGCCTCGCTGCGCAGGCGGCCGATCAGCTCGAAGCCGTCCAAGAAGGGCAGCTCCAGGTCGGTGACCAGGGCGTCCACTGCCCGTCCCCCGCTGGGCGAAAGGTATTCCAAGGCGCGCAGCCCGTCCCGCACCCGCTCCACCTGCACGCCAGGGATACTGAGCAAGGCGATTTCCAGCGTGGTGGCGGCGGTATCGGTGTCCTCCACGATCAGAATCGTCCGCGCCATCCTCGACTCCAAGAATCACGCCTCAGGGCAGAAAGCGATAGCCCACCCCGTGCACGGTGGTGAAGTGCCGGGGCACGTTGGGGTCCGGCTCCAGCTTCTGCCGCAGCTTGACCACGTGGATGTCCACCGTGCGGGTGTTGGGGAACGTGTCGTAGCCCCACACCGCGTTCAGAATCATGTCGCGGGTCAAGGGCCGGTCCGGATTCTGGACGAAGTAGACGAGCAGGTTGTACTCGGAGGGAGTGAACTTCACCGGCTCGCCCCGCCGGCTCACCACCCGGCGGTCGAAATCGATCTCCACGTCGGCGAAGTGGGCCAGCTTCCGGATTTCCCCAGAGGCGCGGCGCAGATGGGCCCGAATCCGAGCCAGCAGCTCGCGCGACCCGAACGGCTTGACGACGTAATCGTCGGCGCCGATCTCGAGCAGCAGCACCTTGTCGATCTCGTCGCCCACCGCGCTCAGGACGATAATCGGCGTGGTGAGCTGGGCGGCGCGCACCTGCTTGCAGATCTCCATGCCGGTCATGCCCGGCAGGCGCAAATCCACCAGGATCAGGTCGGGTTTGAGGCTCAAGGCCTTCTCATAACCCTCGCGTCCGTCAGCGGCCAGGTGGGCGCGAAAACCCTCCTGCTCGAGCATCACGCTGATGGTGTCGCGCACCGTTTCGTCATCGTCGATCACCAGAATCGATTTCATCGCAGGCTGCTGGCTTTTAACCCGTGGTTTGTGGGCTCAGACCCCGGCTGTAATTATACAGTGGCCGGCAGCGTCCGCTCCAGCCTGGAAACCACTCTGGAGCAATGCTTCTCAGAACGCCGGCCAGGCGCGGATGGGCTGGTCGTCGAGTACCGCCCGTGGATTGGAAATGAACAACAACTCGGCCAGGGCCGGCGACAGGTTGCGCTGCATGGCCCGGTAGGCCTCCAACAGCCGCGGCGGCCGGCGGATCGCGTCGTGGCCATCGGAGGCCACAAAATGGACCAGGCGGCAGCGCAGCAGGCTGACTGCCGCCGCTTGCAGCCGAGGGCCCTGCCGGCCGGTGAGGCTTCCGGCCGTCAATTGCGCCAGGCAGCCCCGCTCCACCCAGCCCGCCAGCTTCTCCCGGCACCCCGGCAGATGCGCGCTCCGTTCCGGGTGGGCCAGAACCGGGGTGATCCCCCGGTCCAGCAACTGCGCGAAGACGCGGTCCAGATTGGGGGCCAGCCCCGCCGGCATCAGCTCCAGCAGCAGGTAGCGGCTGCCGTTCAGGGTGTAGCTGCGCGGGTTGGCGAGCCCTGCCGGCAACGCTTCCAGGCTCAACTCCAGCTCGCAGCCCGAAAACAGCCGCAGCGCCGGCGCCATGCGCTCCCGCATGGCCGCACAGGCCAGGGCCGTCTTTTGGCAATCGAAGCGGTAGCGATGGCTGGCATGTGGCGTCGAAATCACGGCCACCGCCCCCGCCGTGCAGGCCACACCGCCCATCTGCTCGGCCGCCTCCGGCGTCGCCGGCCCGTCGTCCAGGCCCGGAAGCAGGTGACAGTGAATATCGATAAAACCTGATGGGAAATTCGGCTCCACTGGATGATTTGTCGAGGTGTGATTTGGGTGATTGGAACGCCCAAAGGCCGCTTCCGTTCGCCAAATTCACCGATCAACAAATCCATCGTCGATTCCAACGGAAACCTTAGCCTCTCGCATGATCCCCGCCAAATTCAGTGGCGCCATCGCGTTGCGGCGCAGGCTTTGGCCGTGGGCCATAGAGCGCCGGCACGGCCCACGACGACGCGCAGAAGGTTACTTGGGGTTAAAGATGATATTGGACTCGCTCGTATACTTGTGGTAGTTACGGAAGTCGATGACGTTGCGGGAACACATACTGCTGCCGCGCTGGCAGCTCAGGGTTTCGGCGTGCACGGGGAGCAGGAACTGAGACTCGCTGAAGCGGACGTACTGGTAGTCGACGGCGGACTCGACTTTGTCGAGGGGGAACTCGCGGGGCAGGCGCCGGGCCTGCATCTCGATGCGCAGGACGCTGTGGTTGCTCTTGTCGATCCACACCGAGCCGCGGTAAGCGGGGCGGATGGTTTGCGAGGGGACCATCACGCTCCAGTGGGAGTTTTCCTGGTCGACCTCGAAGTCGTAGAGCAGGGCGGGCTGGCCGGAGGACTTGGATTCACCGCGGAGCTCGAACGACGCCGCGGTGGCCGGGGAGAACAGGTCAACCAGCATGGTGCCGAATTCGCCGGTGGACCAGGCGCCGGGCAGCTCTTCCATCCCCTTGTTGGTGGGCTTGCCCTTGAGCATGATGTTGCGGTAGTGCTCGCGGCCGTTTTCGTAGACCACCTCGGCGGAGACGAGATCGAGGGCCTGCCAGTTGGTGGTGTGGGAGGTAGTGACGAAACGGGCGATGTGCTCCTGGCAGATGTAGTTTGGACGGCGCGGGCTTTTTCGATGGCCGGATCCGGAGGCGCGGCGGGGATCGTCTCGACGACAGCACCGGTCGCGGTGTCGGTCACGGTCTCGGCGGCGGGTGCGGGTGCAGGTTGCCGCCTGGCTGGCGCGGCGGGTGCGCGGCGCTCGGCAGGCTCCGCTTCGTTGGGCTCCGGCGGCTTCTGGTTCTTGGACCATCCGCGCCGCAAGCGGGGCCGGCCGTCCTCGTCCTCGGGAAGCGGGCGGATCGTCGTCGGCACGGCGGCGGGCGTAGCCTCTTCGTCCGGCGCGGGCGTATCGGCGGGGGCCGGCTCGGGTGCTGCTTCCGGCGGCTGTTCCGCTGCTCCGCGCTTTTGGATGATGACGTTAACTGCGTAGAGATAGCCCTCGTCGTCCTGCTTGGCCTCCACCAACAGCTCGTCGCCGCGCTTGAGGTCGTCGGGCTTGGTTTCCACGGCCCCGTTGAAGAACTTGGTTTTTTCGGTGCGCTTCAGGGTGATCAGGCGGGTATCCTGGGCCTGGATCACCACCGCAGCGGCATCGATCTTGCGCAGGGTTCCGGTGATGTTGACCAGGGGTTCGGGAGTCTCTTTCGTGGTGCTGGTTTTCTTCTGCTTGTTGCGGCCAGGCAGCCGGGGCAAGCCCACGCCACCGATGCCGCCCCGGCCCCCGGGGTAGCCGCCGGGGGGATAGCCCCCGCCCGGATAGGGCCCGCCGATCTGCGGCAGCAGAGTCAGGGAGCCAAAAAACAGGGCCAGGATGAGAATGGAAAGCCGCCTCATACTGGGTTCCATTGTCTCATGAGACGGATAAACACGAAGGGACGTTACCCCGATTACTTCGTGGGGCTCTGGACGGTCACGTATCTCTTCAACTGCTGGAACTGTTTTTCGCTGAGGCGGGGGATGGCGCGAAGCTCCTCCACGCTGCGGAAGGGGCCATTTTTTTCGCGCAGGCGGATGATTTGGGCGGCGCGCGTGGGGCCGATGCCGGGGAGTTGCTGGAGTTGTTGGGCGGTCGCAGTATTCACGTTGATCGGGGCGCGGGGTGGGTCCTTGGCGGCGAGGGAGGCGACCAAGGCCAAAGTGAGCCAGAGCTTTCTCATGGGATCCTTGCTTTCTGCAACAGCCGCTGGAGTTTGGGATGGCGCCGGAACAAGATGAGCGCCGCTCGAGCGGCGGCGCGGTAGTAGCGGGCGAGATTGGGGTCCACGCGCCCGACGGCTTCCAGGTGCCGGCGAACGGTTTCCGCGTCTCCGCGGGCGAGGGGACCGGTCCAGCTCTGCTTGCGAGAGTGCATATAGTTTTCGAGTGTGGTGGCAAGCAGCGGGCGCAGCGCTCGGACGGCAGTCTTAGGGCCGACGCCGGCGTGACCCATCAGGCGTACGGCGGCTTCCATCAGTGGTGTGAACAAGGGCGATGCGAAGGTGGCGGCGGCGTGGTAGAGCGTCTTTTGACTCGCCTTGAGCCGCAACAGCTTCCCGTGCCAGGCGTTGATCAGCGAGCGGGCGAGGCGCAAGGCCCGCTGGTCGCCTTCCACGGCGAAGGTAACGCCGGCCAGGGAGAGCAGCCCGCGGCCGAAGGTCTGGAGCGGATGCAGGGAGCCAGTCGAGGCGCCGCGGGCGCGCAGGGGGGCCAGGACTGAGCTGTCGAGGGCGCCGCTGGTGTGGAGCACGACTTTGCCCCGGAAGGGGAAGGATACAGCGGCCAGATCCCGGGCCACTACGGCGATGGCATCGTCGGGGACGGCGATCAGGATGAGTTCGCAGGAAGCGAACTCGTCGTAGCTCGCGGCGGCGGTGCCCAGGCGCATCCGGCGCACGGCGCGCCGCGTGGAGGTGAAGCTCGAGGAGAGAACGGGTCCGATCTCGTATTGGGCGGGCGGCAGCAAGCGCACCAGCGCCTGGCCGGCTCGTCCCGGGCCGATTAAACCAACGCGCGGCATAGAGGCAGTAGGCGGTAGGCAGTGGCGGGAAACCACAGGCTACTGGCTACGAGCTACTGGCTGATATAGTACCGACGATTTCGCGGTTCTTCAACATCTTGATGCGGTCGCGGAGCTGGGCGGCCTTTTCGAACTCGAACTTGCGCGCGGCCTCGCGCATCTTCTCTTCGAGCTCGGTGACGTACTGGTCGAGCTGCTCGGCCGAGAGCGATTCGACCTCGGGTTCGGTGTCGACGGGTACGGTGACGTAGTCCGCTTCGGCCACCCGGATCAAGCTCATGTCGATGGGCTTGAGGATCGACTGCGGGGTGATGTTGTTCGCATCGTTGTACTGGCTCTGGATGGCGCGGCGGCGGTTCGTCTCCCCGAGCGCCTGCTTCATGCTGTCGGTCATGCGGTCGGCATAGAGAATCGCCCGGCCCTCGATGTGGCGGGCGGCGCGGCCGATCGTCTGGATCAACGATCCCGAGGAGCGCAGGAAACCTTCCTTGTCGGCGTCGAGAATGGCCACGAGCGACACCTCGGGCAAATCGAGCCCTTCGCGGAGCAGGTTGATGCCGATGAGCACGTCGAACTCGCCCTTGCGCAGGTCGCGCAGGATCTTGACCCGCTCAAGCGTCTCCACCTCAGAGTGCAAATAGCGGCAGCGGACCCCCAGCTCGGAGTAATACTCGGTGAGATCCTCGGCCATGCGCTTGGTGAGCGTGGTGACCAGGACGCGCTCGTTGCGCTCGGCCCGGCGGCGGATCTCCTTGAGCAGGTCGTCGACCTGGCCCTTGATGGAGCGGACCTCGACCTCAGGATCGACCAGGCCGGTGGGACGGATTACCTGCTCGACCACCACGCCGCTCGACTTGGTCAGCTCGTAGGGGCCCGGCGTGGCCGAAACGTAGACTACCTGGTTGACGCGGTGCTCGAATTCCTCGAACGTGAGCGGGCGGTTGTCGAGCGCGCTGGGGAGGCGGAAGCCGTACTTGACCAGCGTCTCCTTGCGGGAACGGTCGCCGTGATACATGCCGTGGAGCTGGGGGACGGTCTGGTGGCTCTCGTCGATGAACAGCATCGAATCCTGGGGCAGGTAGTCGAGCAGGGTGGGGGGCGCTTCACCGGGGAGGCGCCCGGAGAAATGCCGCGAGTAGTTCTCGATGCCGTGGCAGTAGCCGATCTCGCGCATCATCTCCACGTCGAACATGGTGCGCTGGAACAGGCGCTGGGCCTCGATGTACTTGCCTTCCTTCTCGAGCTGCGGCTTCCACCAGTCGAGTTCGGCGAGGATGCTCCCGATGGCCTGCTCGCGAGTCTCGTTGGACATCACGTAGTGGGTCTTGGGGTAGATGGGGAGCCGCAGGTAGGTCTGGCGGACCTGGCCGGTGAGGGAATCGATCTGGGAGAGATTTTCGATCTGGTCGCCCCACATCTCGATACGGTAGGCGTAATCGTCGTAGGTGGGGTAGACCTCGATGGTGTCGCCGCGCACGCGAAACGTCCCCCGCTTGAAATCGACGTCGCCGCGCTCGTAGAGGATATCGACCAGGCGGCCAAGGATCTGGTTGCGCGAGATCTTTTGGCCCTTTTCGAGCATCAGCAGCATACCGTAGTAGGCCTCCGGGGATCCCAGGCCGTAGATGCAACTGACGCTGGCGACGATCAGGCAGTCGCGGCGCTCGAACAGCGACCGGGTGGCCGAGAGGCGCAGCTTGTCCAGCTCGTCGTTGATGGTCGCTTCCTTCTCGATATAGGTGTCGCTGGCCGGCATGTAGGCTTCCGGCTGGTAGTAGTCGTAGTAACTGACGAAGTATTCGACGGCGTTGTGAGGGAAGAACGACCGGAACTCGTTGTAAAGCTGCGCGGCGAGGGTCTTGTTGTGGGCGATGACTAGGGTCGGGCGGTTGATCTGCTCGACGACCTTGGCCATGGTGTAGGTCTTTCCGGAGCCGGTGACGCCGAGGAGGACCTGGTGGACTTCGCCGTCGAAGAGACCTCGGGTGAGTTGCTCGATGGCGGTGACCTGGTCGCCTCGGGGGCTGTAGGGGGAGACTAACTTGAAGTCCACAAGAACCATGACAACAAAGGCAAAAGGCAAAAGTCAAAAGGCAAAAGGCAAAAATCAAGGAAGGTGGCATTTTTGGCTTGCGGGGGCTTCGTGTGGCAAGCTAGGGGGGTGCCGGAAACGTACCTGAGCTCGCTCGATGAGGAAGCGCTGCTTTCACTGGGGTCGATGGAGGGGTGGCCGCGGGTGGTGGAGGTGCGGGCGCCGGCGAAGAAAAAAGCAAAACCTTCGGTGTGGCCGGGGTATTTGCTGGCGGGGGTGGTGGCGGCGGTGGCGTATGGTGTCCACTACCTGCCGTTTCCGCCGTTTCGAATCGTGAGCGAGTTTGGGGTCAGGCGGCCATTGAGTGCGGCGATTCTTGCGATCCTGGCGGGGGTGCTGGTTCGCAATCTGTTTCGAGTCCCGGACTCGATGGCGGAAGGGTGTAAGAGCCTGACTCGAAAGTCGATTCCCCTGGTAATTGTGCTAACCGGGGCGGGGCTGAACCTGGCGCACATTGCGGGGGTGGGGATCCCGGCGTTGAGCATCACGCTGCTTTGCATGACCCTCGCTCTGGCCGCCGCCTACTACTTCGGGCGGATGTTCGGGCTGGGAAAGCAGGCGGCGTTGCTGATGGGGGCGGGGACGGCCATCTGCGGGACGAGCGCGATCGTCGCCGTGGCGCCGCTGATCGACGCCGAGGATGAGGACATGGTCCTATCAATCGGCACAGTGAACCTGCTGGGGCTGGTGCTGATGTTCCTGTTGCCGCTCGCAGGAGGATTGTTGCATCTCGACGACCAGCCGTTCGGGGTGTGGGCGGGAACCTCCATCCACGCCGTGCCGCAGGTGGTGGCGGCGGGGTTCGCTTACAGCCAAAAGGCGGGGACGCTCGCGACGCTGGTGAAGCTGGTGCGGGTGGCGCTGCTCGCGCCGATGGTGTTTCTGCTGGCGGCGCTCTACGCGCGGCGGCACACCGCCGAGAACCGGGTCACCGTGCACTATGCGCGGCTGGTGCCGCCCTTCGTGTGGGGGTTCCTGGCGGTGGCGGCGTTGAATACGCTGGATCTGATTCCGGTGCTCCAGTTTCGGGGGAGCTTTGCGGTGCCGCTGGCGGGCGTGCTGGTCGAGGCGGGGAATATCGTGCTGACGCTGGCCATGGCGGCGATCGGGCTGGAAGTGAATCTGCGGCAGTTGGCCACGGTGGGGGCCAGGGCGCTGGCCACGGGCGTGGCGTCCACGCTGGTGTTGTGCGCGGCGAGCCTGGCGCTCATTCGGATATTACTATGACACGACGAGAGTTTGTGGCCACAAGTTTCGCCTTGGCGGCGAGCGGGCAAGGCCTGCGGCTGGGATGCCAGACCC
>JACQDI010000607.1 GCA_016201195.1 Acidobacteriota bacterium
CGGACATAACGCCAAGCAGCATCGAGGCCACGGTGTTGCCCCCGCGATTGCCGTTGAACATCTCCCGCGTGAACCCCGCGTTGAAGGTGAACAGCCCGGCCGGCGCATTCGGCCGGAAATTGGAGACGCGGTTGAGACGAAAGACCCCGCCGGTCTTGACGGTGTGCGCACCAATGAGCCGCGTGGCGTCGCCGATCCAGGTATGGGTCTCGAACTTGTTGCCGATGACGAAGGTCGGGTCGCCACCCAGCGCCCCCAGCCCCGCCGGCTCGACGCGCGGGAAGATAGGGAACTGCGCTGACTGCTTGAATAATGCAGGCAGTCCCAGCGACGCGAGATCGAAGCCGCGCGACGCCGAGTCCCGCGGGTTGGCATGATAGGCGTAACCGGCATTGGCGTGCAACACCCAGCCGCCCACGATGTAGGTATCATCCACAGTGATGCTGCGGTTCCGCGCCCCCGACCAGCCGGCGTTCGGCGACGCCAGGTTTTGAAAATGATTCGCCAGGCCGTTGTCCACGGTGTTCCAGGAGAAGCGCCCGTAAAGGTTCTGGCGGTCTGAGATGCGGCGGTCGAGCTTGACGGAGAAATTGTCGCTGCGGCCGGTACTGCCCTGCTGGGAGAAGAAGTTGTTCGACACGCCGGGCCGGGTCGGGTCGGGATAGTAGCTCAGAATCTTCACCGCTACCGGATCGAATCGCGCCGCCGGGACGCGGTTGGTGGGAAACGGCTGGCGGACGCCGCTCGGGTTGATTGTGGCGGGATCATAAATCGTATCGCCGGTTCCGCTGAAATCGCCGCTCTTCATCTGCGAGGTTGGAACCGTGAACGTAGAGGAGCCCGGATTAACCTGGCGGATTCCTTCGTAGTTCAGGAAGAAGAAGGACGACTGGCGCGAGGGAGTGAGCGGACCTCCCAAGGTGAACCCGAACTGGTTATACCGGAACGGCGCTTTCTTCTGGCCGTTCCGGTTGCTGAAGAAACCGTTGGCGTCAAACTTGTCGTTCCGCAGGAACTCGTAGAGCACGCCGTGAAACTCCTTGGTTCCCGAACGGTGGACCAGGTTGACGACGGCGCCGCCCGTGCGCCCGTATTCGGCCGAAAGGCTGTTGGTCTGCACGCGAAACTCTTGCAAGGCGTCGGGTGAGGGAATGTAGGCGGGCTGGTTGTAACCCATCACCACCTGGGGCGAGCCGTCGAGCATCACTTCGTTCGAGACATCCCGCCCACCGTTGGCGGAAAACGCCATCGAGGAGATGGAGCCGCTCCCTGTGGTCGCCCCGCGGTAGGACCGCGTGGAATTGATCCCCGGCGTGAGTGCGACCAACTGCAGAATGTTTCGCCCGTTGAGGGGAAGCGCTTCGGCGGTCTTGCTGTTGACGACCGCATCGAGGGTCGAGCTGGACGTCTCGAGCAGCGACATCTGAGCCGTGACCTCGACGACCTCGGTGACCGCCCCGACCTGCAGGGAGACATCGAGTGCGGCCACTTGGGCCACCTCGAGGATCAGGCCCGTGCGCTGGTGCTTTTTGAATCCCCTGGCCTCGACCGACAGCGCGTAATTCCCTGGCGGTATCTGCACGAATACGTATTCGCCTTCGGAGTTCGTGGTGGCGCGCCAGGAGCGGTTCTGATCGACGTTGGTCAGGGTAACGGGCGCGTCCGGCACGACGGCCCCTGAGCCGTCCTTGATGACTCCATGCACCGTCGCAGTCTGGGTTTGTCCGCGAGCTGCGACGATGCTGAGCAACAGCAACGCAATGGCAGAGCTGACAATGCTCGTGCGTCCTACCGTGGCCCCCTCCACTTTCTTATAAACCAGAATTTCCGTTTTGCCATCCTGGCCAGCATCGATTGTACATCCAACCGCCTCCGTGGGAGCCCTTTTCTTTCATTTTTTCATCCCGACCGACTCCGGCGGTTAAATCGGAAATCCGAGCATAATTCTTCGTGTACATCATAGAACAAGCCTGCTGGCCGCCCTACCAGCTCAGCTCCACCAGCGCCACGGCGTGGCGGGGCAGCGAAAAGGGGATTTCCACTTTGCCACCTTCGGCCCGGAGCCATTGCGGGGACGCGAGCAACTGGAGTTCACCGGCTTGTTTGAGGCGGGCGTATTGCTCCGCGGAAGGGGCCTGCGGGGATCCCATCTCGTTCCAAACCGTGTAGGCGTTGCTGTGGCGCTGGTCGATGCGGTAGTGGCGCAGCAGGACTCGCGCGGGGGTCCCCTCGACCACCAGGTGCACGGTAGCGTCCGGGGCGGGCGCTTCGTCATCATGGTAGTTCCAGGCGAGGACCGCGATCTGTCGTTCCCGCGTGGTGGCCAACGCGTTAATGTCCGGCGCCCCGCGCACCCCGGCTTGGAGCATCGCGTCGAGGTTTCGGGCGCCGGTGCTCGCTACGTCGATCTGCTCACCACCCATCAGCCCCAGCATCCGGAACACGTTGAGCACGGGCTTCGCCACGCCGTTGGTGGCGAGAGTCCGAAGGCCGTCGAAATACGGCTGGTCCTCGAACTCGAAGGCCCAGGTCACTGCTCCCTCGATGTTGACCTTGTGGCGCTCGGCCAGCTCGTAGGTTCGCTTCAGCACCGCCGCCGTGTAGCAAGGATAGAGAACGCCGTTGCGATAGGCATTTTGCGGATATACCCGGGCCGAGCAGGCGGCGCAGCCTTCGGGATCGGACTCGCCGATGATGATCGGGCGGTTCCGCA
>JACQDI010000608.1 GCA_016201195.1 Acidobacteriota bacterium
GTCGCAGATCGTAAGCATCGTCATCGGGTCGACGTTCAAAGGGATGATCACCGGCGTGCTGGCGGGGGTCTTCGCTCGCAAGGTGAATTCCCTGCCCCTCGGCATCGTTGCTGGATTGGCCGTGGGACTGCTGCTCAGCTTTGCGGTGGCGGCTATGGGAGACGCCAACGGGAAGCACTATTATTTTGAGATCATGCTGCCGGGCAGCATCTTGGGCGCGATCGTGGGGTTTGCGACGCAGAAACTGCCTAAAGTCGCGGACAGCAGACTGTAAGCCGAAGGGAGAACAAAGATGCCGAAGGTGATTCATTTTGAGATTCCGACGGATAACCCGGAGCGGGCGGTGGAGTTTTACCGCGAGATTTTCGCGTGGCAGTTCCAGAAGTGGAACGGGCCGCAGGAGTATTGGCTGGTAACGACCGGGCCGGAGGGGCAGCCGGGGATCAACGGCGGGCTGTTGCGGCGGCCGAAGGGTCCGGGGGCAGGGACGGTCAATACTGTCGATGTCGCCTCGGTGGACGAGGCCGTGGCAGCCATCGAGAAGGCGGGAGGCAAGAACGCGGTACCGAAGATGGCGATCCCCGGGGTGGGGTATCTCGCCTACTGCGCCGATCCTGATGGAAACGTGTTCGGGATCATGCAGGAGGATCAAGGGGCGAAGTAATTGACGATCTACTTCACCCGGACCTGCCACTGGTTGGAGTAGGCCGAAACCTTCGTAGCGTTGAAGGCCTGGGCGGAGGCGCCTTGGTGTTCGCGATGAAGGTGTCTCCCACCTCGCCGGCCGTGGCGCTGGCGTAAGCGATGCTCTCGAAGTACCAGTCGTTGGCGCGGTTGTCAGCGTTTAGCTGCCAGTTGTAGCGGCTGGTGTTGTTGCCACCGTTCCGGTTGAGGGGGACGTTCAAGTCGGAGAGTTGGGCAGTGGGGGCATGGGCCACGCCGTAGATTTCCGGGTTGATGGGTCGGCGGTTGGCCGCGGCGTCAACGTTGATGGTGACGGCGGGGTTCTGGGCGAACAGGGTGGCGGCGGTTAACGCGGTAAACAAGGATAATAGAATACGAGGGCGCATACAGCAGGATGATACAGTGTGACCGGGTGTACTTCGCGTCGGAAGGGCATAGAATAGAAGAACGAGGAACCTGTGCATGGGGATCGAAGAGATTCTGGATGGCAAGCGCGAGGAGATCCTGCGGATTGCGGCCCGCCACGGGGCGCATAATGTACGTGTCTTCGGCTCGGTGGCCCGCGGGGATGCGCGGCCGGATAGCGACGTAGACTTGCTGGCGGACATCGAACGCGGCCGGGGTATGATGGACATCGGAAGGCTCCTGATCGAATTGGAGGAATTGCTGGGGCGGCGGGTAGATCTCGTGGAACCCGAGGGCCTTCACTGGTACATCCGTGACCAGGTGCTCGCCGAGGCAGTCCCCATATGAACAAGGATGATCGGGTCTACCTGCTGCACATGGCAGACTGCATGGCTCGAATCGAGGCGTACACGGCAGGCGGAGAGAGGGAATTTTTTCGAGATCAAAAGACGCAGGATTCGGTAATACGGAATCTTCAGACGCTGGCCGCGTCGTCAACGCGACTCTCGGATTCCCTCAAAGACCCTCATTCCGACCTGGACTGGCCGAGCATTAACCGCTTTCGGAACGTCCTGGTACATGACTATCTGGGACTAGACATGATATCGCGTCTGGGACATCGTGACCCACGACCTGCCAATCCTAAAGCAGAAGGTGGCCCAGATGCTGGAAACTCCCGCGCCGTAGCACTCGCGACAAGCTGGAGGCTTACCCTACCAATGCACCCGGGCGGCGGTGCCGAGGACGACGGCCAGGTAGACCACCGGGACCGAGAACAGGAGGCCGTCGAGGCGGTCCAGCATGCCGCCGTGGCCGGGGAGCAGGTCGCCGGAGTCCTTGACCCGGGCGCCGCGCTTGAGGGCGGATTCAGCCAGGTCGCCGACCTGGGCGGCGAGGTTGGCGGCGAGCGAGAGGGCGATGGTGAAGGCGAGCGTGGGAGGCTGCGGCAGGAAGTGGCGCAGGTAGAGGGTGGCCAGGGGAACGGAGAACAGCAGCGAGGTGAAAAAACCTTCCCAGCTTTTGGCCGGGCTGATGACCGGGGCGAGCCTGTGGCGGCCGAGCAGGCGGCCCGCGTAGTAAGCGGCCGAGTCGCCGATCCAGTTAATCAGCAGAACATAGAACAGCCAGTGGGGGCTCGAGGCGTGGAGGTTGCCGGCCAGCCGGAAGGGGACTGCTGTATAAATAATTCCTAGCAAAGTGGCGGCGACGGTGGGAACCGAGGCTGACAGCTCACGGCCGCCGCGCATAGCCAGCGTCATCATGAGCAGGGTGACGGCAAGGAAAAACGGGGCGGTGGGGACCGGATCCCCGGCCACAACCCAAGCGGCCGAAACGAAGGCCACCAACTGAAACGGCTGCGCGCCGTAGTGCCGGGCCAGCTTCAGGAACTCGCTCAGGCAGAGCATGGCCACAAAGGCCAGGGCCAGCCGGACGCTGTAATTGGGGGCTTTGAAGATCAGGCCGGCCACCAGCGGAATCAGGACGGCGCCGGTGAGGACGCGCTTCACGGATGGCGGGAGCGCACGGCGACCGGCGCCAGCTCCTCGGCCGATTCCGTTTCCGTCAGACCCCCGTAGCGCCGTTCCCGCTTCTGGTAGTCCAGGATGGCCTGCAACAGGTCGGTCCGGCGAAACTCCGGCCACATCTTCTCGGTGACCCAGATCTCCGAGTAAGCGATCTGCCAGAGCAGGAAGTTGGAGATGCGCATCTCGCCCGAGGTGCGGATCAGCAAGTCGGGGTCGGGCATGCCCGCCGTGTAAAGGTTGGCGGCAATGGTCTCTTCGGTCACCGCGGTCGAGACACCCAGGCGGCGCTGTTGCTGCACGATGGCGTTGACGGCGTCGACGATCTCGCTGCGGCCGCTGTAGTTCAGAGCGATCGAAAGCTGCAGGCCGGTGTTGGCGGCCGTGTCGAGCATGGCCGCGTCCAGGTCGCGCTGCACTTCCTCGGGCAGCGCCTCCATGCGCCCCAGGATCTGCAGGCGCACGCCGTTGCGCTTCAGCTCGGGCAGCTCCTTGATCAGGGAGTGTCGCAGCAGTTGCCATAGGGTGTCGACCTCGGTGCGAGGTCTCTTCCAGTTTTCGACAGAAAAGGCGTAAAGGGTTAGATAGCCGATCCCCAACTGGGCGCAGCTTTCGATGGTCTCCCGGACCGGCCGCACCCCGGAGCGGTGCCCGGCCACCCGCGGCAGGTGGCGCCGTTGCGCCCAGCGGCCGTTGCCGTCCATGATGATGGCAATATGGCGCGGCAGCCGGCGCGGGTCGATTTCAGCGGCCAGATGCGCTTCCCGACTACCCGGCTTTACGGCATTGAAGAACTTTTCCATGCAAAAACACTATATCACAAGATCGTCGATCGTGGGTCGTAGATCGTGGGCCCGCCGCCCTCCAACGATCTACGTTCCATAAGATCACCCCCGGCCTCGCCGCCGGTAGGTCGCCGTGATCGTAGAGCGGAGGCCGCCGCGGGGCGTAAAATCCCCAACCAGGCTGGCCGAAACTGGACGAACCGTATGCACTATGTCGGCTAACATCCGGTTGACTACGTTCTCATAGAAAATCCCGAGATTCCGGTAGGCGAGGATGTAGTGCTTAAAGGATTTCAGCTCCAGGCACAGCTTGTCGGGGACGTATTCCAGCGTCAGGGCGCCAAAGTCGGGGAGGCCGGTTTTGGGGCAGACCGAGGTGAACTCCGGGATAACGATCCGGATCTGGTAGCCGCGAAACTGATTGAGCCAGGTTTCGATGGCAGGCAAGCGGGCGTTCAAGCCGGCCTGGGCGTGTTTCTCGGTGTACTCAGGCAATTTCCACCACTTCCCGGAAGGTTTCCTCGGGCAGGTTGATGCCGCTCACCTCCAGGCGTTTGAGGATGCGGGGCCTCTCGTCGCTCCACTCGAAGCGCCCCAGCACCTTGCCGGAGTCGCTGACGCCGGTGCGCCTGAATTCGCAGATCTGGCTCAACTGGATCATGTCGTTCTTGATGCCGGCGACCTCGGAGATGTTGATCATCTTCCGCGAGCCGTCGGAGAGGCGGGAAACCTGCACGACAATCTTGAGGGCCGAGGCGAGCTGCTGAAGGATGACGCGCACGGGTATCTCCAGGTCGGCCATGAGTACCATGGTCTCCAGGCGCGAGAAGGCGTCGCGAGGCGAGTTGGCGTGGACGGTGGACATGGATCCTTCGACGCCGGTGTTCATGGCCTGGAGCATGTCCAGGGCTTCGGCGCCGCGGACCTCGCCGACGATGATACGGTCCGGACGCATGCGCAGCGCGGTGCGCAGCAACACTCGCTGGTTGATGGCGCCCTCGCGCTGGATATTGGCGGGCCGGGTCTCAAGCTTCACCACGTGTTTCTGCTGGAGTTGCAGCTCGGCGGTGTCCTCGATGGTGATCACGCGCTCTTCTTCCGGGATGGCGCGGGAGAGGGCGTTGAGCATGGTGGTTTTGCCCGAGCCGGTTCCGCCGGAGATGAGGATGGTGGTCTTGGCCTGGACGCAGGCGTTGAGGAAGCGCAGCATGCCGGGGGTGACCGTCCTCAGCTTGAGCATCTCTTCGCTGGTGATCACGTGGCGGCCGAACCGGCGGATACAAAGCGAGGGGCCGTCGATGGCCAGCGGCGGGATGATCGCATTGACGCGCGAGCCGTCCGGCAGGCGGGCGTCGACGATGGGCTGCGCCTCGTCGATGCGCCGGCCCACCTGGGAGACGATCTTCTCGATGATGTGTAGCAGGTGGCCGTCGTCCTTGAACCGCACGCCGGTGAGCGACAGTTTCCCGTTGCGCTCAATGAAGACGCGGTTGTGGCGGTTGACCAGGATGTCGGAGATGCTCGGCTCCTTGAGCAAGGGCTCCAGCGGACCGAGGCCGAGCGCTTCGTCGAGGACCTCCTCGATAATCTTGTTCTGCTCGGCGGTATTCATGGGAACCCGCTCTTCTTCGAGCAGGCGCTCCACGATGCGGCCGATTTCGGAGCGCATGCGCTCCTTGGGGACCGAGGAGAGGTGGTCGTAATTGAGCACGCCGATGAGCTTCTTGTGGATGTCGGACTTCAGCTCGAAGTAGCGGTCGGCGGCCGTCGGGACAGCAGGACGGAAATTCGTGCTCATTACATATAAGATAACACCTTTCTTTCAGCGAAGTTGCGGCCACAGCGAACGGCCCTGGGCGTCGGGCAAAGAAAGACCCAGGATCTCGGCAAAGGTCGGCCCTAGGTCGAGCATCGAGATTTCCCCGAGGCGCCGGGGTTTGACTCCCGGCCCCCAGAGGAGAAACGACGCGCGGTAGCCGGGCCGCGTCGGCCACAGGCCGTGGACACCCTTGTGGTCGCCTTCGGAAACGGGCGGGCCGGGGGTGGCGCTGAGCGTGATGCCGGGGGCGGTTTCAAAGGCGGCGGCCCAGGAGCCGAGGTCCGGAGCGAGCCGGCGGACCTCGTCCACGAGAACCTCGCGGGCGAGGATTCCTTGCCCCACCATCTTGCGGAGCTGGGCGGCGGCTTCCGCGGTCGGGGCGCCCACCAGGCCTTCCCGCACCACGGCGTCCGGGACCATCGCCTTCGGGCGGAAGACCTTGTCGCTCGTCTCAAAGCCGTGGTCGGAGACAATGGCGAGGAGCATCCCCGGCGGCAGAGACTTCAGAGTCTGGCCGAGCAGTTCGTCCTGGTATTCGAGCGTGGCCCGAGCGTAGCGCGAAAAAGCGCCGGTGTCGTGCTGCTCCCCGTCGAGGTCGGCGATGTGGACCAGCATCAGGTCGGGTTTCTCGTTCTCCAGCAGGAAACGTGTTGCGACCAGGATGTTGCGGTCGCTCAGGGTCGAGACCGGAAAGGTCGGATCGGCGCGCGTGATGCGGTCAAACAGGCCCGGGGTCGAGTGCTGCTCGATGGGGGCCAGGTCGGTCCCGTGGCCGTGCCGCTCGATCCAGAATTCCGGGATGTTGAAATCGATCTCGGCGCCGACTGTGACGGGCCAAAACACCGCGGCCGTTTTCAGGCGCTTCTCGTGCGCAGCCTGCCACAGGGTGCGCGCCTTGAGGAACCGCGTGTACCACCAGCGCTGGCCAGGCCTCCCGGGCTGGTCGTTGGTGAGGATGCCGTGGCGTGCGGCCGCCACCCCGGTGAGCATGGTCGTGTGCGACGGCCAGGTAACGGTGGGCACGATTCCCTGGACGCCGTTGGCGACGGCGCCTTCTTTCATCAGGCGGCGAAGAGTCGGGATGCGGAGTCTAAGCTGGTCGGCGTCGCGAAGGTAACGGCTGTCCATTCCGTCGATGGAGAGAACCAGGAGTCTCCGCTGGGCGGGGAGGGATGCGGCGAAGAGGAGGACCACGAGTAGTCGAGAGACCATGGTTTCTAGAAAACCAAGTCAAAAGGCAAAAGTCAAAAGGCAAAAGTCAAAAGTAACACCCCCTTGCTTCCGCGGGCCATTGAAAAAAGCTGCGGCGCAGCCGCCACGACACTTTTGCCTTTTGACTTTTGACCTTTGACTTTTGACTTGGTTTTGAATTTTCGGGTGCGACAATAGAGCCGTGGCGCTTATCCTGACGGTCAACGGAAACGCCTCCGGCCGCGACCGGGTGTTGGCGGCGGTGGGCGAGCGGCGCTTTCTGGCGCCGGTCACGGTCACCAATACCGGTGCGGAGCCGGTGGATGTCACGCTGCGCATGCGGGACGACTCCGTCGCACGCGTGCGGATCGGCGAGCCGCGCCTGCGCATCGAGCCAGGGGCGGCAGCGGAAACGACCGTTCAGGCCGATACGCCGAGCGACGCCCCGGACGACACGGTCTTGCAGGCGCTGGTGGGCGAGAGGGTCGAGGCGGAGTTCCGGCTCACCGCCATATCGCTGGCGCGCGAGTCGGTGTTTCACAACCTGGTGCCGAGGCTATGAGGTGCGGTGCACCATGGCCTGGAAGGCGGCGTAACTTTCCGGTCCCTGGCTGTTCATCTTCTTGATCGCGGCGTTGGCCAGCGTCTCCAGGTGGCCTGCCAGAGCCAGGTTCTTCGCTGCCTGACGCAAGTGGGGGACCACCTCGCGGATTCGCTCCCAGACGAACAGCAGCTCACGGCCGCTTTCGAGAAACAGCTCCTGGTTGAGCACCCCGGCGGTGACGAACGAGGCGGCCATATCCCAATAGCTCACCACCATGCGGAAGTAGGCGTTGTGGTCGCTGCCAAGCGGGCAGAGGGCGTTGTGCTCCTCCAGGGTACGGGCGTGGTAGGAGCTGATGAACCAAGCGCGGGCGGCGCGTATCTTTTCCTCCCGGCGCAGCTCGTAGAGGCGCAGGATCAGGTTGACGTCGTCGTAGGTGGGTTGCGTGGTCATAAGGTAAATGTTAGGTTATCACGGGCGGGCCCCGATGCCTGCCCTACTGGGAGAAGATTGGACATGAATCGACGCAGAGTCATCAAAACCATGGCCGCCGCGGCAGTGACGGCGGCGGGGACGCGCCCGGCCAAAGCGGCGAGCAAAGAGGCCGCCACCTACCTGAAGCGGTGGAATACGGCCAAGGAATTCTGCCTGAAGGTCGTGGACGTGATGCCCGAGGACGGAGGGGACTACCGGCCCAACCCGGGGGAGATGGGGTTCAACAAACTGTTCACGCACATTGCCGCGGCCAACACGCGGTATTTCCAGCGCATCAAGGGCCAGGCGCCGCCGATGACGGAGCCGGAGAAGGCCGACAAAGCGACAGCCAAAAAGTTCCTGGCCGAGTGCGTTGACTGGTGCGCCAACATTCTCAGCAACATGAGTACCGAGGACCTGGAA
>JACQDI010000037.1 GCA_016201195.1 Acidobacteriota bacterium
CAATTGAGCGCAGGATCAGCTCCGAGCGGTCATATGCCGTGACGATCTTGACCCCTTCCGGAAGCCCGGGCTCGATCTCCTGGAGCTTGGCCTTCACGCGCGAGATCACGTCCAGGGCGTTTTGCCCCTGCCGCATCACCACAATACCCGCGACCACGTCGCCTTCCCCGTTCCAATCCGCGATGCCGCGCCGGATGTCGGGGCCCAAAACCACGTTGCCTACATCCCAGACGCGAATCGGCGTGCCGCTCTGGCTGGACGCCAGCACGATGTTGCCGATGTCGTCCACCGATTTGGCGTAGCCGCGCCCCCGCACCATGTACTCGGTCCCGCTGAACTCCACTAGGCGCGCGCCCACGTCGTTGTTTCCACTCCGGACAGCGTCCATGACCTTGGTGATGGGAATGTTGTAGGCCTGGAGCCGGTTCGGATCCACATTGACCTGATACTGCCGGACGAATCCTCCCAGGGGCGCCACCTCGGCGACACCGGGCACGGACCGGATCTGGTAGCGGAGAAACCAGTCCTGCACGGAGCGCAATTCGGCCAGATTGTGTTTGCCGGTAGTGTCTACCAGGGCATACTGAAACACCCAGCCGACTCCCGTGGCGTCGGGGCCCAGTTCGGTTTTCACCCCCTGGGGCAACCGCGGCAACACGCCCGAGAGGTACTCGAGCGTGCGGGAGCGAGCCCAGTAAATATCGGTCCCGTCTTCAAAGATGATGTAGACGAAGGAGTAGCCGAAGTCAGAAAAGCCCCGGATCGCCTTCACCCTGGGGGCGCCCAGCATGGTGGTCACGATGGGATAAGTGACCTGGTCCTCCATGATGTCGGGGCTCCGGTCCCAACGGGAGTAAACGATCACCTGCGTATCACTGAGGTCCGGAATCGCATCGAGCGGCACGTTCATCATGGACCACACGCCGGCCGCGACGGCGAAGCCGACCAGGATGAACACCAGGAACTTGTTGCGGCCTGAGAATTCAATGATCCGATCAATCATGCTGGTGCACCCCGCTCTTCTTGGGACTGGGTTGCTGGGGCTGGCTGCTCGCTGGCATCCCGTGCCCGGCATGCTCGCCGGCGCCGCCAGGAGCGGCCTCCTTGGGCTTGCCGCTCATAGAGCCGCCGTGCCCCATCCCTGCCATTCCGGCGGCCGCCGACTTCAACTGGCTCTCGGAGTCGATGAGGAAGTTTCCGGAGGTCACAATTCGCTCGCCGGCCCGGAGGCCCTTGAGGATCTCCACGCGATCGTCCAGCCGTTCGCCGATCTCTACCTGGCGCGGCTCGATATAACCATTGCCTCGATCGACGAAGACCGTCTTGCGCTCGCCCGCATCCAGGACGGCGTTCGAAGGGACGGTGAGCTGCGCCGGCAACTCCACGCGGAACTCCGCATTCACGAACATGTCCGGCTTCAGCAGATTCTCCGGGTTGTCAGCTTCGAGTCGGACCTTCAGAGTGCGCGTCATGGGGTCCACCTGCGGCTGGATGTAGTTGACTCTCGCGTGCAGCGATTTGCCCGGATAGTACGAGAGGGTTACATGCGCGGCCTGTCCCATCCGAATCACGGGCGCCTCGTACTCGAACACATCGGCCATGATCCAGACGCGGCTGAGATCCACTACCGTGTACAGCTCCGTTTCGGGCATGATGCGCTGCCGGGGAAAGGCGTTGCGCGCGACCACGTAACCGCTGATCGGCGACTCCAGGGTGATGTTTTTGATCGGCTTTTGCGTGCGGGCGATTTCCTCGATCTGGGAGTCGCTCAGGTCCCACAGTTCGAGCCGCTTGCGCGCCGCCTGGACCAGGGAATCGCCCTGTTCGAAAACTTCGCTCAGCGCGCTGTTCTTCAGCAGCTCTTTGCCTTTCATCGCCAGCAGGAATTCCTGTTGGGTCGCCAGCATTTCCGGGCTGTAGAGGGTGAGCAGCGGCTGCCCCTTTTCCACCAGCTTGCCGGTAAAGTCCACGAACACTTTGTCAATCCAGCCCTCGATCTTGGCGTGCACGCGCGCAATGCGCGTCTCGTCGTAGGAGACCTTGCCGACCGCCCGAATGGAGCGGGAGCCCGGCGAAAACTCGACGGTCCCGTAGGTGACCCCGATCAGTTGCTGTTTCTGCGGGCTCACGCGTATGGTGCCCATGGGCATCGAGGAAGCATCGGCCCCGTACACCGGCTCCAGTTCATTGCCAGTTTCCGGGTTGACCCCCGGCTTGTCCGAGGTATACTTCGGATCCTGAGGATCGCGGTAGTGCAGGATCTTGCGGCTGGCGGGGCCCGCGGTCGCCCCAGCCGCGCCCTCGTCCGCATAGACCGGCTCCAGCTTCATGCCGCAGTCCGGCGCCGTCCCCGGCTTGTCGGACTTGTAGGCCGGGTGCATCGGGTCAATGTAATAGAGGATCCGCCGGCCGCCCTTCGGAGGGAGGTCGGCGCTGGCGCTTTTCCCGTACCAGCGGCCCCAGCCGTAGCCGCCCACGAAGCCGAGAGCGATCAGGAAAAGAAACAGAAGAGTCCGAAGAGGTTTCATGTTTTGCTCTTACTTGATTAACGGGAGACCAGCCATCTCCTCCAGCCGGCTCAGCGCCAGATAGAAGTTCTGCATCTCCTCGTAATAGTTCAGCTCGTACTCGACAACGGTGATGTAATTGGTGAGTAGCGAAAGAAAGTCCACCGCGCCCGTTTCATAAGAGGCGAGTGAGGATTCGAGCGCCAGGGTCGCCTGGGGAACCACCGTTTGACCGTAAATTTTCATCAGGCGGGAGGAGGTCTGGGCCATCAGGTAGTCGTCTTTGATGCGGAAGTGCAGCGACTGATTGGTCGCTTCGTAGCTGCGGCGGGACTGAACCAGGGTTTGCGCCTGCTCCGTAAGGCCGGCTCTCTGTTTGCGCCAAAAGTAAGCTGGCAACTTGAAATCCACGCGAAACTGGTACATGTCGGCCATGCGGCCCTGGTTGAAGTACCCAGCCGACACCGTGTAGTCGGGATAGTACTCTTTGCGGGCCATGTTGACGGCTATATCTGCCCGCTCGATCATCTTCTGGTCGCGCCGAAGCATGGGAGAATTTTCGCGAGCCGCAGCATACAGCTCGTCGAGCGTCGTTAGAAATTCCTGTGGCTCGATTTCGACCGGCCGCCCCAGCGGAGATCCTGGAGCGCGATTCAACAGGCTGTTAATTTCGGCCTCCCGGGCAACTTTCTCCCGCTCGAGCTGCACCAAGCGTGTTTCCAGAATGGACAACTGGGTTTGGGTCTTATAGATGTCTTGCTGAGCCGCGCGACCGACCGAGTAGCGTGCTTCCGTGATACGCAGGAGCTTGCGAAGCAGTGCGCGATTCCGGTCGACAACATCGATGGCGGCGAAGGAATAATAGCGCCTGTAATAGGCTTGCTTGAGCCGCGAGAGAACATTGAGCTGCACCGCCTGGTATTCCTGGAATTCCGCTTCGGCCTCCTTGAGCGCCATGTCGCCGCGGAGCTTCCGCTTGCCTGGGAATGGGAACTCCTGCGACAACATGAAGCCGGCGTTGCTGGTAGGCTCCACGCCAAGACCTGCAAGAGGTCTGGGACTTCCGTTGCTGGTATAGCCCAGCGAAAAGACAGGTTCCGGCAAGCTGCTCGCCTGGCTGGGACGCTGCCGGGTGGCTTCATAGCGTTTTTGTGCGGCCAGAATCTCCCGATTGTTCTGGAGCGCCTCAGCCAGCAAATCTTCCAGCCGGAGGCGGGCGGGTTGGGCAGTCAACGGCAGAGGTACAACCGATATGACGAAGACAACAACAAGTGCTCGGAGATTCACTCTTCCTCCTTGGCAACGCTCTCCGCCGGCGGGGTCCATCAAAGCGTCGAACCAAGAGGAGAAGCAAGGTAGCGGCCAAAAGGCCGAAAGCGGCGGAACTGGCGGTATTTCAGGGCGTTACACCGGCGGCCCCCAAGGTCGGGTGCGTGCCCACGAAGCTAACGGTGTGCCATATGGCACAGTAGGTGTGCGAAATAAGGCAGTAGGAGGCCCTTCCTGAATCAGCGCTAAAAGAGCCACGGAAGGGGGCAAGTAGATGCGAGGCCCAGTGTCGCCCTTGATGACGGCGTCGGGCAATCAGCCGCTGTGCAATTAGTGATGGTAGCCAGGCGCCAACTCTTCGAACCGCATCAGCTTCCCGCCGTGTTTTTCGATGAAGCTTTCGGCTGCTGATCTGTGCGCGAAGGCAAGGTAGCTGGGTGAGCAGCGGTCAAAGTGGACTTGGTGAGGCGTGTTAGTCTCATCTACCAGCGCGCCTGCCCGGGCGCAGGGATTGACGTCGCTATCCTGAACGATGTAGGCCTGCTCTGGACGCAGTTCCGTCTTCGTTTCGTAGTCGGTCAGCGCGACCAGCCGGACCGGTTTGCCCGTCTGGCGGTGCGCAGTGAGGGCACAGGCCGGACAACAATACACACCCCGCTGCTCTTCGACGAAGCCAACCACCTTCGACTCCGGGTGGACCGGCCGGCTGCAAATCGCACAGACGTGAGCGGCGCGGGAGCGGCTGATCTTCCAGCCTGTGTAGCCGACACCCAAGGCGATCGTCAGCAGGATGGCGACCCCCAAGAACGTCAATAGCCGGCGCATGATGACACCCCCTTATTCGATGATACAACGTTCCTGCAACCGATTCTCACAAAGGTAGCGAGCACGCGACCCTCCCATTCCAAACGGCGCACTCCGGGCAACCCGAGGGTGCTATAGGCAGAGTGAGACTCCAAATCATTGCAAGCCCCGGAGACTCGCCCTGCGCTGGAGGGCCGAAGGCCATCGTCCCTGCCTCGGCGCTGTTGAGCCCATGCGGCTACGGAATGCCTCCTCTCGACCAATGCCCTGGCGCCGTTGCCCGATTTGCGGCAGTCAAGTCGTCGTTTTTCGAAGCGTAATGGTTTGGCAAGGAGCATGCTCGAAGGAGCACTGAGCTGGCAATTGGACATGATTAGCACCGGGCATCTCCGGCCCAGACGCGATCCGCTAAACCCCGATCTGTTTATCCCGCATCCGAACCTGGACGACGCGATCAACCGCAATATTTGCCAGTCGGAAATCGAAGGGGGCGTCTTTCTGGATGAGCTTGGCGTGGGCGCGGCGCTGGAGGTGGAGACCAGAAACCGGCGCTACCGCGTGGAAAAGCGCGGGGACAATCAGATTCTGATCCACGGGCACGCCAAGTTCTGCCCCGACCCGGTGGTAGTGGAGCTGCGTGGCTCCACCTGGGGCGGCTCGATGATGAAAGAGGGGTTCATTGGCCGTGGCATGCGCCTCGAGTTCCGTCATCCTTCATTCGGTGTGATCCTCACCTCGCGCATAAAGGACATCCGGGAATGCGTCAGGAAGCCAGCGGACGTGCGCACCGGACAACCGGTCTTTGCGAGCTCCAGCGTGGTGGGATCGCCGGTTTGCTCGGAGAGTCAGTAGACGGAGATGTCGGTTAGCAGAATTGCAAGCGACTCACAACGGAGATATACAACTGGAGGTCAATCGTGAAGAGCAGAGTATTGGTCAAAGTGGTTGCGATCTCAGTTTTCTTGGCTTCGAGTGGCGGACCTGCACTCCTAGCGCAACATAGCGGGCACGGCGGGCACGACGCGCCCTCGCTCCCTTCTCCCGCGGTTCCATTGGTTCAGACCGGGAAGGTGAGAGGGAAGTCGTCGAATTCAGTCAGACCTCGATCACCGTGGAAACACAGAGAAAGGGTCGGGCGGAGAAAGTTACCTATCTGCGCGGCGCTTCCACCAAGACGAAGGGGAGCTTGGAGGCGGGCGCGGATGTAATTGTGAAGTATCGGGAAGACCGCGGGATGCCAACCGCAACGAGCATCGAGGTTAAGAAAAGGAAACAAGCAGGGACCTAATAAGAGCTTTGAAAAGGATCGGCAGAGCGGGTTGATGAAGGACGGATGGAAATACCGCGCGGGCGACTTGCTGGCCGGCGCCATTATCGGAGCAGTGGTCGCCCTGGCGCATCATTTTCTGGTTCCAGAAAGCCTCGGCATGGCCGCGGGCGCTCTTCTGGGCATGTTCGTTGGCATGGGGGCTCAGATGTTGATTTCCGTGCCCCTTGGAAGCTTACTCGGTTCGGTCGAAGTGATGGTTCCGGGGATGTTTGTGGGGATGCTGGCCATGGTGCCGCCGCCTTTTCGGGTGCACAGCCTGCAGGCTGAGATCTACCTGGGGGTCGGCATCGGCATTTTGATCTTTCTCGCATTCGCCGTTTGGGACGCGAAGCTGCAAGGGACCGTCCAGACCGTGCGAGACCCGGCAGAGCCGAAGACGAGCCTGGTCCGCTCCAGCGCCTGGAACGGTCCCCCGCGGCTGTATGACTGGATGGAGCAAGCAGCCAACCGGCGGCGGGTGCCCTTTCAAA
Organism: Acidobacteriota bacterium; assembly: GCA_016201195.1. Lineage (GTDB taxonomy): Bacteria > Acidobacteriota > Terriglobia > Bryobacterales > JACQDG01 > JACQDI01. Next base: position 6,381 of record JACQDI010000037.1, read on the forward strand.
GAGAGCTTTTTCAAGCCATGAAAGGTAGGGTCCTGTTCGTCGCAGCGGGGACCGGCCTGAACTTTTCGTGCTTCCCGGCCGGAAAGCAGATATGGGCCATCGACCTCAGTTCCCGCATGCTGCGCGCGGCGCGGGCAAGGGCGGCGAGCTATGACGGCGCCATTTCGCTTTCCAACGCCGACGTCGAGCGGCTCCCCTTTGCCGACGAAAGCTTCGACACGGCTGCCACAGCCTCGACTTTCTGTAGTGTCGCCGATCCAGTTCAGGGATTGAAGGAACTCTATCGCGTCCTCAAACCCGCCGGGCGGCTGCTCATGTTCGAACACGTCCGGAGCCGGAACCGGCTGGTGGGTCTCGAGCTGGATCTTCTCAGCCTCGCAACGCGCTACATGGGACCGGCGATGAATCGAAGAACAGTTGACAACGTCCAGAGAGCGGGCTTTGTGGTCGATCGCGTGGTGTGCGCCTACCTCGACGTTTTCGTCGCGATCGAAGCCCACCGCCGGCCGCGGCGTTGGCAAGGGCAACCGAATGAGACCTGTGAAACTCGCCCCGAGCCGGAAAAAGCAGGCACGGCAGAGCGTCAGCCCCAAGACCTGGCTGCTTGCGTTGGCGGCTGCAGTTTTGCTGCTGGGGCTGGGCGGGATCACAGCGTGGTTCATTCTTTCGGCGGATACGCAAGACACTCTTCTGGCCGCCGGCAGTGATTTGCGGCTTCCGCTCGAGGAGCTCAAAAAAGCGCGATTTCGTTTCTTCACCTACCCTGTTGATTCCTCTTCCGGCATCCGATTCTTCGTCCGGCGCGGTCCTGACGGAGTGGCGCACGCGGCCCTGGCTTCCTGCCGGCGTTGCTACTCGTTTGACGTTCGGAACTATGTATGGAGAGGAGCTGATGTGCCGCCATTGCGGCCAAGTCATGCGCATCCCCGCCCCCGGGGAACAGGTTGCTCCTGAGCGGGGTTGCGTCCTGGACACCGTGCCGTATTCCATTGAGGGCAACCAAGTTTTGATACGCGCGCAGGTCCTAGAAGGAAAGGGAAAGGATCTGCGAAGCCCGGCAGGAGGAGGCAGTAGGTAGTCAGACGTCCAGCCGGTCGGCGCGGGCCATCAACCCGGTCGATTTGATCCTGGGGATACCCTGAAATCAGAAACCCGCTCATTCGATCGCCAGATGACGCCAGTCACCGCGGGTTATGGCGACCCTGATTTCGACGCCGCTCTTTCCTTGGTCGTGCAATTTCTTGGCAAGGAGAACCTCCTTGATGCAGACCAGTCAACCGGCGCCGTGGTTGTCCTTGTAGCAATCGAGGAGGCTGCCGTGACCGAACCGGTAGCAGTAGCAGTAGCAAGGTTGTTGCGCCAACACGGCGGGGATTTGCCGGGCCACGCGGTAGGCTTGCGCGATGTACGGGGCACGAAAATACTCGGGGGGCAAAGTGACAGGGAAGGGGCGGGCCGCTTCTTCACTCTCATAGTACGGCGGGACCTGCTCCGTCGGCTGGCTGGGGGCTACTTGCGGCGAGGTGGTGGAAGAAGCATCCGGCTGCCGCACGGCCCAGAAGATGCTCCCGGCGACGGCGACACCAAGAATGGCGAGCGCGACCCTGGGGGCTTTCGGCTCCTGACGTTTTCGCTTCAAATCGGTTCCCCCTCCCCTTCTTGTGCAATCCACCCACCATCCGGGCTATCGTGCCCGCTCCGCATGGCCGGGCGTAGCCGATGTCCCATTTGAGGCAGCCCGCCAAAGATGCTGGCGCACTTGGGGCAGAGTCATCCCCTCGCCAAGACTTGGGCGGGTCCATCCACCAGCGTGGTCGTGAGGCGGGGCGGAGTCAACTCTCACCGCCGGCACGAAATAGCCGTCGCGCGTTCGGACTTTGAAGTTTCCCTGCTTCACTTTCACTTGAATCCGCCTGTAGCTCCGGTTGGTTCGAGCCTCTCGCGGGTAATAGGCCAAGGTGTACTGGTGCCGAAGCTCCGTCGCCACCTCCTGACAGGCTCGGTCAATTTGGTCCACCCCGCGCTTGCGATGGGGGCCTTGCAGAATGAAAGTCCTTCCTCCGGTCAGCTTCGAAAAAGTCCGAAGCGTATCAACATCGACCGTATCCCTGAAGAGTCCCTCCGGGTGCCCGAAGCTCCCGTGTTCGCCATGTCCAATCCCAAGGCCATATGCAGGGACCTCCGAGCGGATTGCGAAGTCAACAGCCTCTTAGAGGCCATCTCGCTGCTCGTGTCGTTCCCATCGGTGACTACAAGCAGCGCCTTTCTCTTCCTGGAGGATCCCCTCTTCATAGACGAGGAAATCCTCCCTTTTCAAGCCAGGGAGCGGGCGGCCGGTGCGATCGACCACCGTAGCCGTCAGATTCACGAGGCTCACATCCACCTGTATGGGGGCTGCAGATTCCTTTCCAGGTGGCTGCTGGCCGGAGGAGGTACAGACCGGGAGTGACAACAGCCAGCCAAGCAAGACAAGCCCGCACCTAGAACGGATGAGCGCCGTGCGCGCCCAATGTAAACAGGAACTGAAACAGCATCTCATTTGCGGTTTCCCTCTCCGCGTAGCGGGTGCGGCGGAACTGCGCACGGATCTGACTGAACTCGCTTGGCCAGAATGTTAGGACCAGCGAGCCGCTGCTGTCGTGCAAAGCAGCGTTCCGCGCCCGCTCAGACCAGTCATACCGTCCACCCGCGAACCACCGCCGCGCCAATTGGTATTCCGTGGAGGCGAAAAGACCGAAAGCTCGCTGCGTGGTGGCGATCTCTTCACGACGGCTCCAAAAGAGCTCCGTGCGGGCGGCGAAGGAGCGATAGATGGCCCGGCGCAACGGTCTCCAGCGCAATGTCCCATCGAAACCATAGACCTGCGTAACGAACGGACTGCCCACGTCGTTGTGGCCACGCCCGTAAGAGCCGCCAAGTTCGAGGTTTGCTGACTCGGACAAGTCTCGATATGCCTTCAGGTGCCCGACGGTACTAACAGCGCTACGGCGGCTGGCCTTAAAGAGTGTGCCCGAGTCCCCGCGAAACACTTCGCCCGTAGCTTCCAGAAACAAGCCTCGCGGAGCCGGCAGGATGCGACTCACGGAGAGACCCGAGTCTTTGATCCCTACGTCAGCCTCCTCGAGAGATCCTCCGAGCAGGTTAAAAGTGGCCAGCGGACGGTCTATCCAGGGAAGAGTGTGGTTGTGGAACGTGTTCACCCGGCCGAACGCGGCACGCATCCTGCCAGCCTTCACCAAAAAGCCACCCTTCACGGTCGGGAAAGTAACGTAGCCCTCCTCGACCTCTATCCCTTCCTCACCGATCGCCAAGAAGAAGTCGGCGCGCGCATATGGATCCACAATGGCCTGCAAAGATAACTCGCTTTCCTGCAAAGACAACGACCGAAGCGGATTGATCTTGTTCCGGCCCGACGCCCCAACAAAGTTTCCGATCACACCCATGTCGGGGTTGAAGATCTTTGTCCCCATCTGCGCTCCTCCGTATACGGGGAGCTGGCCACCACTCGGGGCCGGGGCCGCCGCCTGCGCAAGAGGCTCTGCCGACTTCTCCTGCGGCGCAGTGGAAACGCTGACGGCCTCCCGCCTGGCTTCGGGCCTACCTTTCAGCGCATTGACTTCCGCTTCCAATGTCTGGATCCGTTCTTCCATGGCCTTCATCCGAGCTAGAAGCTCGGTGATGTCCTGACCAGGCAGGATCGCAGCACCCAAAAAGGTCACGCTGAGTACTAACACGATGTTTCGCATGATTTCTCCTTCCGGAGGCTGATGTTGGTGGGAGCCATACGTCAGCTCGCCCGGCTCAAGACTGACCTTTCACCCTACCTGATGGTAATGACCGCACGGTTGCTAGTGTGGCCGGCGACATCGATCACCAGGGGCTGGTCACCGGTGGGCGCACTTTCCGGCACGGTGATGTTGGCCTGAGAGAGGGCCACGAACCCTGGGGTTGCTCCCAGGAACTCCACACGCGCCGGCACGCCGCCGATGGTTGCCGAAACATCGAAGGCCGACCGCGAGAGCACATCCTGTGGGGCCGGCCGGCCGGTGGGAACTGCCGGGCGCAACTCGCCTTGGCCGGTCAAGTACACCGTGATGACAGTGCCTCGGGGAGCCGCATCCCCAGGCCCATTCAGCTTCCCGTCCTGGTTTACTGCCACGGCGCGGTTGTCTCCGTACGTGAATATCCCGGCTTCCGCGACGGAAACGTTGATTGTAAGCGGGGCGCTCTCCTGTTCCCCCACCTTTACCACTACCGTTGCCGGGCCGCCGGCCGGCACTTCTACGGGCAACTGGGCGTTGATCTGCCCCGACGAAACGAAGAACAGCGGCATCTGGAATGTACTGGGTCCGGCTATGACCCGAACGGATGTTCCGCCGGTTTCGGGAAGAGTTGTAGGCAGGGGCGCCACAGTGGCCACGGCCTGTACTGCTGCGAGACTTTGGCCGAAGATGGAAACAAGGGAGCCCGGCGCCACACGAGCCGGGGCAGGCGCAAAGCTGGCTCCGTTCACGAGGCCGCCCTGGAAGATCTCTGGTCCTTGCGCGCTTGCACCGGGGGTGGCTTTGCGGACTCTCTGGTTGTGCCAGTCGGCGATGAACAGGTTGGCGTTAGAGTCAATGGCCACTCCGGTGGGGTAGTCCAGCAGGGCTTCCGAAGCCGGCCCACCGTCGCCCGAGAAGCCGTGTCCTGCGCGCCCCACCGCGGTGTTGATCACCGCTCCCGGCGTCAGCGGAGAAGACACCCGGCGAATGACGTCATTATGCATGTCGGCGAAGTAGAGGTTTCCGGCGGCGTCCAAGGCCATGCCGACCGGCCAGTCCAGGACCGCTTCGGCGGCTGGGCCGCCGTCGCCGAGGGGAATGCCGCCTGCGTGCCGTGCGGTTCCCGCCACCCGCCGGATCAAGCCGGTCTGCAGGTTCACCACGCGAATGGCGCTGCTGTGGTGATCAGCGATGAATAGATTGCCCGCAGCATCCACCAATACGGCGCTGGGAAATCCCAGCCGGATGCTGGTGGCGGGCACGCCATCCATCCCGGGGTCGTCGTCGCCGTGCGACCCATTTCCAGCCACCGTGGTAATCACTCCGGTCTGCGCCGCGACCCTTCGCACCCGATCGTTGAGGTAGTCGGCGATGTAAAGATTCCCCACCGCATCGACGGCTACTGCGGAGGGCTCACCTAGCGACGCTCTGGTCGCCGGGCCTCCGTCCCCGCTGAATCCCAGGGTTCCATTGCCCGCCACGGTCGAAATGATGCCGCTGGCGTCGATCTTGCGAACCCGGTCGTTCTCCTGGTCGGTAAAATAGACGTTGCCTGCGCGGTCTACGGTGATCCCGGTCGGGGAATTGATTTGGGCGCGGGTTGCAGGTCCTCCGTCGCCGCTGAAGCCGGGAACCCCGGTGCCGGCCACGGTGGTGATCACCCCGTTGGCGTCCAGCTTTCGGATCCGGTGGTTCCCCTTGTCGGCGATAAAGAGATTGCCGGATGCATCAACCGCGATATGGCCGAATTCCTCGAATTGTGAGCCCAGCGGAAGATTCAACAGGGCTCGGTCCCCGGGTCCGCCGTCGCCGCTGAAGCCTGAGGTCCCGGTGCCCGCCACCGTGCGGATCACGCCTCCACCTACCTGCGGCGCCTGGGCCCGGAGTACTCCCTCGGACAGCGCTGCGGCAAGCATCCAGCCCAAAACAAATCGGATACACATATCCTCTATCACCCTCCTTTACGCTACCTATCGCCGACGCTTTCGGGCGCCGGCCTGACGCAAACCGGGCCCCGCTTAGTGCTTGTGTCCGGCCCCGTGCTCGGCCCCCGCCGCAGCGGCCCCCTGCGACTTGGCGGGCTTCAGCAGGACCTCGCTGGCCGACAGCTCACCGCTGGCCAGAGTGGTTCCCATCACGGTGATCGAGTCGCCCTTTTTGAGGTCGGCCAGGCTCGCCGCCTGGTTGCCCCGCTCGAATTTCGTCTTCTCCGTGATCAGGACGGTCTTCACGCCGTCCTTGGTCTTCAGCTCAAAACGGTCGTTGGCCACCGATGCTACTTGACCTGTGGTGGCTTTCCCTTTGTGCTTGCTGGGATCGTGCCCGCTGGCCGAAAACGGAACCATTAGCCCGGCCAGCGCCAGCATTGTGATAACTCTGCGATGCATTGTTCACCTCCAGAACTTTTTCCTCAAGGCCGCTCCCCGGAACCAGGTGCGGCGCGATCCTCTTCCGTCCCGAATTGCCCGGCCGGCATGGCCGGGCCGCCCATCTCGCCCATCGATGGGGCCTCCAGCCCGCCCATCAGCAGCAGTCCCTGGATTTCCACGGCGCTGCGCCACACGTTCACCAGGGCTCGAACCGAGTCCTCCTGCAACTGGAACAGGTTTCGTTGCGCGATCAGCACCTGGGGGTAGGCGGCGGCCATCTGCCGGAAGCTGCCGAGGTATAAGTCATAGGCTTTTTGCGCCCGCGGGACCATTTGGGTTTGGTATTTTTCCGCCAGCAGCCGGCTGTTCTGATGTTCCTTGTAGGCGCCAGCCAGCCGGGCCCGCAACGACAACTTCAGCCGGTCGACTTCCAGCCGGGCGCGTTCCACACCCGCTTGAGCTGCTGCCACTCCTCCCTGGTTGCGATTGAAAATCGGTATCTGAATCCCGACCTCGAAAAAGCCTTCGCGTCCGACCGCCTGGAGATTCCGTTCCAGCAGCTCGCGGTTGTAACGGAGGCCGCCGCGGGCGACGATGTCCGGAATCTTTTCGACCCGCGCCCGCTGTAGGGTCTTCCAGCTTCCCGTCCAGCGGCGATACCTCCAGGGAAGGCCGGCCCGCAACGGCGGCGAGCTGCCGCCAGACGCGCAACTGCTCGTTCTTCGCCATGTCCAGGCCGACCTCGGCGCGCTGGGTTTCAATCTCGACCTCCAGCACGTCCGGCAGGTCTGCCTGTCCGACGTTGGCCAGCTCGCGCGATGTCTTCAGGGCTGTGCTGGCGATCTTGAGCAGCTCGGCTCGTACCTGGACCAGCCGCTCGGCCCCCAGGGCCTCGTAATACAGGCTCCGAACCGTGTTCAGAACGCGGTATCGCTGGGCTTGCGCCGAGGCCTCCGCCTGCGACCGCTCGTGCTCGAACACTTGGCGGCTCAAGCGCAGCTTCCCAGCCGTGACAATCCGTTGCTCGACGAACCCTCCCCATTCACCGCCTCGAATGATCGGGCCGCGACTGATCTCTTCCGCCGTCGGACCGATGACAGGATTGGGATAAAGCCCCGCCTGGAGCTTGCGTCCCTCCGCCGCCCGAACGGCGGCGGCCGCCTGGGCCAGGGTTGGATTGCTCTCCAGCGCCATTTTTTCCAGGTCCTCGAGCCGGAGCTTTCGCTGAGTTTCAGCCGCGGCCTGACCGCCCTTCGAAACCAGCAGGTTGGCGAAAAACAACAGAAACAGGACAAGCGATGATCGTCTCGGCATCATGAATGTTCTCCCTGTCATTTGTGCTCGTGGACAGGCGGCTGCCCGGCAGGCTTCTTCTCTTTGGGCTCCTGTTTCTTAAGCTCCATGATCTTGTCGTAAAGCGCCGGCGGGAGCACGCGGACCAGCGTCATCATCCCCATCATGGCGCCGGTCCAGGTCGGCCGAAGGCCGTAAGTCTCGGGCTTGGCCACCTCGTCGTCCATCGTCATCCACATATCCTGCGGGAACCCGGGGACCATCTTGTCCTGCGCGCCGTGCTCATGCTGAGCGTGATCCTGCTGGGCATCCTGGGCCTGCCCTACCAGGATCGTCGTCGGGCGCTCCCGGTTGGCGGTTTCGCCCAGGCCGCGCCCTAACCCCGGGCCTAGCTCCTCCGACAGCGCACTGCCCCGCCGGACGATTCCCATGCCCTCCTGCATGCCCAGTCCGGTGTGCACGCCGTGTCCGGCGTGGGACATCGGACCTACCATGGAGACCATCTGGTTCATCATGTGGTGCGGCAGGTGGCAGTGCAGCATCCAGTCGCCGATGTACTTCGCTTCGAACTCCACCGTGCGGGCCTGGGCGACGCCCACGAGTACGGTATTGCCCGGCTCCCAGGCCGACTCCGGGATCCGGCCGCCTTCGGTTCCCGTCACGACCCAGGTGTTCCCATGCAGGTGCATGGGGTGGTGGTCCATTCCCAAGTTCACGAACCGCAGGCGGACTCGCTCGCCCTGCTTTGCGAGAACCGGCGTGGTAGCCGGTCCGGCCTTGCCGTTCAACGTCAACCAGTTGAACTCCATCGAAAGCGTGTTCGGCACCGTGTTGTTCGGGAGAATGGCCCATTCCTGAAGGATCCAGGCAAAGTCCCGGTCCACCTTAGGTCGGTAGGGCTCCTTCGGATGGATGATGAACAGCCCGATCATTCCCAGCATTTCCTGCATGGGAAAGTGCGAGTGATAAAAGAAAGTGCCGTGCTGGTGCACGGTGAACTCGTAGACGTAACGCCCGCCCGGCATGACCGGGTCCTGGCCGATCCCCGGAACGCCGTCCATCTCCATTGGAACCTCCAGCCCATGCCAGTGGACCGCGGTCATCTCGGGCAGACGGTTCTCAAAGACGATCCGCACGCGGTCTCCCTGGTGGACCTCGATCGCGGGGCCTGGAACGCTCCCGTTGTAGCCCCAGGCGTCCACAAACCGGGGCGCGGACCATTGGTTCGCCGGCAGGAACTCGGTGGTGACGGGCTCGGCGATCAGTTGAAATTCCTTCACGCCGTCCACCATCCTGTAGGGCAGCTTCGGCAGGTCCGGCGTCTCGACGGGCAGAAAATCGCCACCGGATGTCATAGCCTCGGCCGCATCCTCTTTAGCAGCGCTTTTGGGGGCGCTGGCGCGGACCTGCCTCGTTTGCGGGCCGGACTGGTTCTGAGCGCCCTCATGCTCGTGCTGGGCGGCGGCCGCGTTGGCGGCGACCAGTCCGGTACCCACAGAAGCAACCCCGCTGAAAAACTCTCTCCTGGTGTTCTTACTCATGCTTTTCTCTCCTGGTGTCCTCTTCTCCCTCCAGCCCGTTAACCTCGTTCATGAGCTCGATCTCCTTGGGGGTCAACCGGGGCAGATGCCGGATGAAGAGAACTAGCTTCCAGTTTTCCTCATCCTCGCCGCCCCACCCCGGCATGCCGGTAAACCGGATGCCGTTCTTGATGATGTAGAAAATCTCTCCGTCCGTGAGGTTCTGCGTATCCGGCCCGCGCATGTCGGGGGCCGGCGGATAGAGACCCTCATTGATTTGAGTTTTCCCGCTGCCGTTGTTGGCGTGGCAGACGGCGCAGTGATCCGCAAAGTGATCACGGGCTTCCGCAACGTTCAGGGGCGTGGCGCTGAGCGGGCTCTTGAGTTCCCTTGCCCCTGGCGGGGTCGCAATCCGTCGCGCGCGCCTTGCCAGAAATGCCTCCAGCGCCGTTGGCTTCTCTCTCGCGCTGAAGCCGTGCGCGGTAATGAACCAATAGATCCAGATGCCAATTCCTAGCAAGACAGCAAGGCTCGCCAGCGCGATCCACTTGCCTTTCGTCACAAAACACCTCCAGCCGAGCGGGAATTCTCGCGCCACGCTCGCCTCAGCGAGCCAGTGGCGCACAGCTCTGGGGAGGCAGTTCTAGATCCTCAGTGGGATCGCAGGGAGAATGTGAAGTGGTAACTTCGCAGGTTGATTTAGGACGGGGATGTTAGCCCAGGCCGCCAGCGGGCCCGGGAACGCAGGCAACACGTCCACCGCAAACACGGAATCCTCGGCTGAGAAGACGACGGGCTTCACTGATGGCAGCCAGTTCTCGCCCATGAGCGGCCGCTCCGGGCACTGCGGGCCGCCGTCCGGCCTGTTCTCGGGTGTGCTCTTGTGAGGGCAGCCGGAGGGAGACGGGTCGGGCTTCGTCCGGGAGGAGTGATTGGCGCACTGCCGCACCATGCACGATGCGGCGCATTGCGCGGCACCGAAGGCAGACAACACCCCGCTCGCAATCAGGACAATGGCGACGAACCGGCCCATCATTTCTAGTTTACCCTGGTTTGGGAGGCCGGTGCAGACCATGACCCACACCCACCCGCCTCCCCGCAGGACGCGCGGTGGCTCATTCCTGACAACCTCGTCGCAGTAAAGCCGGTCCACCTACTCATCACACTGCACTTCACAAATGATCCGGACTTGACTCTATACGATAGTACCGGGTTTATTCTCTCATAGAGGGCCACCGACATGTCCGGCCTGACTACAGGAGAGGTTGCGAAACGCGTGATTCGGCCCGAGCACATCGATGTCGGCCCACAGTCCGGGCAGTGCAACAACGCCGGCCTCCTTGCCGCGGCCCTTGGGCGGGCGGTCACCCTGGACCCCGATTGCGAAGTAGACGTTCTGCTCCTCGCGGGCGTACATAGCGGTGAGGGCAGCTTCCTGGTACCAACGGTCGCGATCCAAGTGCGAGAAGTACGACACCTTGCTCGGCTTGCAGAACACCGAGAGGACGCCACGCTCCAAGCCGGCGAAGACGCTACGCAAGAACGTGGCAGCGACTTCGGCGCTCATATCACCTCCACGTCGGCCAGTTGTGACCGGAGCGAGTCAGCCAGGATGTTCAGCCGCTTCATAATCTCGGCGTTCCCCCCAGCGTCCGGATGGTGGACACGCACCGCCGCCTTGTACCGGCGCTCGATGATTTCGCGGACCAGCGGCACGTCCTCCGGCGCCACTTGGATGGCAAGGCCGCCGGCCTCCGATGCCTGGCGCTGCGCGTAGGCCCGTGCCGCGAGTTCCGCCTCAACCTCGTCGGCGAGCTCGCCGTAGAGATCCACGTTTTCGACGAGCCACTGCAAGTAGCTGGCCGGGATGTCGGTCAGGTCGTAGCCCTGGTACTTGCCGAAGGGCATCGTCATGCGTGCGGTCACCTTGCGGGGAAAACAAAAAAGGCGCCGCCCGAAGGCGGCGCCTCCATGTGTATTGGGTTGCTGGTGGGCCGGCTGGCCGTTACTCCATTTACTCCATTAACGCCGGCGGCAAAACGGAGGGTCGAGGAATCAGTGAGTTAGGTGGCCAAGAATCAACGCCTTGGACGCATAAGTTTTTTATTTTCAAACGCCAGGCAATTTCCCAAGCTGAATGTCGCGGGTTCGATCCCCGTCTCCCGCTCCATGTTCTTAACAATTTGGGAAGACCCCCTGACACGGCTTGGAAGTTGACCGATTCGAGGCCCGCTGCTTTGAACTTTGGACCTCTGCGATTACCTCAGTACTTTCACTACGTAGTAGCTGATCGACTGCGGAACTTCCTTGAACCAGTGCGGCGTTCCTGCCGGAATCACCATCACGTCGCCCTTGCTCAAGTGGTGAGTCTGCCCGCCTTGGATATCCGAACCCACAAGCTGGCCGGGCTTGGTCACCTTGCCGCCCACCATGGCGCCGCCGGTCACGAAGGTAGCTTCGCCCTCGACCACGTAGAAAACGTCGGTCTCCTTCTCATGCACTTCGACATTGCCCGGCTTCACGCGGTGGCTGCCGGAGACCGACAGGTCCGGCGCGGTGACCAGCGATCCGCCCTTGGCGAGGGCCGCTGTTACCTTGTCGTGGCCGACGTAGGTGACGGCCGACCCGCCGGCTGCGGTCAGAAAGACAGCCGCGGTTAGCAGTGTTGTTAGCGCCAGCAGAAACTTCATTGGTTCTTCCTCCTGTTGCTTTGCTTGCCAGCAAACCTCTACATCATACTAGCGCCGATGAACCTTCACCAGGCTGCGGTCGACGGCTTTGATATTCGGCTTCCCGGAAAGACCCATGCTGCGAGCGAGCTCGCTCTGCAACATTTCGAGCACGGTTTGAACGCCTTCCGCTCCGTAGGCGGCCAGGCCCCACAGAGCCGGGCGACCGATCAGAACGGCCCGGGCTCCGAAGGCCAGCGCTTTGAGGACATCAGTCCCTCGCCGGAAGCTTCCGTCAATCAGTACCGGCACTCTGCCGCCGACCGCATCCACAATGGAAGGGAGCATCTCGATCGGCGCGGCCAGGCCGCTTGCAGAGAGCCCGCCGTGGTTGGAAACCACAATACCCTGAGCGCCTCTTTCGACCGCAGTTTGGGCTTCTTCCGGACTCATAATGCCCTTCAGCAGCAGTGGAACCGTCATTCCCCGCCGCAATTGGTCGATCGCGCTCCAATCTATCTGCGAGTTTCCCATCAGCGGCCCGCCGGCCCCGGTTGGCTGATACGGAGCGCCCACCGTGAGGCAGACAGCCTTGCAGCCGGCCTGCATTGCCTGCTGCACCCGGTTTCGGAAGGCGTTCAGTTCGGGTTCTGGATACACCTGATACCAGAGGGTCGTTTTGGCCTGAGCGGCGATCTTGTCGATCGGACAACTCGAACGGCTGCTGACCACCATCACGGTCTTGCCGGCGGAGGCTCCGCGCACCGTCGCCAGTTCGCCCTCCGGATGGAATTGCCGTTGGTCCGACATGGGACCCACGAGAATAGGGGCGAACAGCTTTTCACCAAACAGCTCGGTGGTTAGATCCAAGTGCTCCACGTTCACCAGCATGCGCG
>JACQDI010000596.1 GCA_016201195.1 Acidobacteriota bacterium
ATAACGTGGGGGTCTATCGGATCGGGACCCAGGCCATCGACCGCAGGAGGAAGGGGCGAGGCGTATCGTCGACGCAAGCACGCGCCTCCATTTTGCGGGCATTTTTTCCCCGGGGCGCCAAGACTCTGCTAAAATCAGGTGCCGGGGAGGCTTTTCGTGTCCTGCGTCCGTGCTCCGGCGGCTCCAGCCAATGCCCTCATTCTGTGCGGCTTGGTTTTCGCTTTGCTTCCCTCCGCCGCCAAAGCCCAAGTCCTGTACGGATCGATCGTAGGCAACGTCAAAGACCCGTCTGGAGCTGCTGTTGTCGGGGCCTCCGTGACGATCACGCAGAAGCAGACTGACCAGTCCCGGCAGACCGCGACGAACGAGAGCGGCGGGTACGACTTCTCGACAGTCCCGAGCGGCAGCTATACCGTTCTGGTGACCGCGCCGGGCTTCAGCACGTTCACCGAGGAACAGGTGCTGGTGACAATCAACAACGTCACTCGAGTAGATATAACACTGAAGGTAGGCGCCGTTGCGGAAACCGTGCAGGTCACGGCCGACACGGCAGCGCTGCAAACCGACCGGCCCGATGTGCGCGCCGAGATCACCACCGACGCGCTGGAGAACGTGCCGATGCCGGTGGACCGCAACTACCAGTCCCTGTTCGTCACCATCCCCGGGTTTTCGCCGCCCGACCAGGCGCACTCGACTCCTTCCAACCCCTCGCGGGCCATGACGTTCAACGTGAATGGGGTCAGTCGCAGCTCGAACAACACCCGCATCGACGGCGCCAGCGGGACCAATGTGTGGCTGCCGCACATGACGTCCTACATTCCCGCGGCCGAGGCCATCGAGTCCGTCAACGTCGTGACCAACAGTTTCGACGCCGAAATCGGCTTGGCCGGCGGCGCCGCCATCAACGTGCAGATCAAGAGCGGCGCCAATACGCCCCACGGCTCAGCTTTTCTCTACCACAACGACGCCTCGGCGAACGCGAAGTCGTGGATCACGCCTCCCGGCCAGAGGAACCCGAAGCGGATCGCCAACCAGTTTGGGGCGACGCTAGGCGGCCCGATCAAAAAAAACAAGTTGTTCTTTTTCGTCAGCTTCGAGGGCACGCGCGACCGGCTGCATGACGCGCAGCTCGCCACCATCCCGACCATGGCCATCCGGAGCGGCGACATGTCGGAATCCTCGCGGCCTATCTATGACCCGCTGACCGGCAACCCCGACGGCAGCGAGCGCGAGCCGTTTCCCGACAAGATCATCCCCCAGTCGCGCATCGATCCGACGGCCAGAAAGATCGCGGCGTTGTTCCCCCAGCCGACCTTCCCCAGCCTGACGAACAACTACTATGCCAATGCTCCCTTTCGGTTCGACCGCAACACGGTAGACACGAAGATCAATTGGACGGCGAGCCCGAAGCTCAGCATGTACGCCCGCGTGAGCAAGCTCGGCTTCTCGACTTACAACCGGCAGTTCTTCGGCGATGCGCTGGGCGGCCCGCCCATCCACGGTGGCGGCAACCCCGGAAACGGCTTCGGCTACACCTGGAGCACCACGCTGGCGGCGACTTACGTGGCCACCACCCGCCTGGTCCTCGATACCTATTTCGGTTGGACGCTGATGGATACCAACTCCGAGCAGCCCCTGCTCGACCGGAAAATCGGACTGAACGAGCTCGGGATCCCCGGCACCAATGGCCCGCGCCGCTTCGAAGGCGGCTGGCCTCGGTTCTCCATCACCAACTACACCACCTTCGGCATCAACGAAGATTACATGCCCTACTACCGCCACGACCCCCAATACCAGTACGTCATCAACGCCTCCTGGACCAGGGGCAACCACAACCTGCGCTTTGGGGGCGAGATGTACCGGCAAATGCTGAACCACACGCAGCCGGAGTTTTCGGCGGGCAGCGTCAGCAACGGCGCGCAAGGCGGGTTCACCTTTGCCGGCGGTCCGACACAGGTCCGCGGAGGTCCTGCCTCCAACCAGTTCAACACCTTCGCGACGTTCCTGCTGGGGATGTACACCGGGGGCGGGAAGATTCTGCTGGTTCCGGACGTGTATACCACCCGTACCTGGCTGCACAGCTACTACCTCCGCGACCGCTGGAACCTGACTCCCAGACTTACGCTTTCTTACGGCCTGCGGTACGAATACTTCCCGCTGCCCACGCGGGCCGACCGGGGCATGGAACGATACGACTTCCAGAACAACAAGATGCTGGTGTGCGGGTACGGGGTCGTACCGCAGGATTGCGGCGTCCAGATCGGCCGCAAGTATTTCGCGCCTCGCGGCGGGTTCGCCTGGCGCGCCACGGACCGATTCGTGATCCGGGCCGGCTATGGTATTACTAATGATCCATACAACCTGGCGCGGTCGCTTCGCACGAATTACCCGATACTGCTGGCGATGATTGTTCCCGCCCCCATCACTTTGCAGCCGGCGGGCACCCTCCGGGAAGGCCTCCCGCCGATGACGCCGCCCGATCTGGGCAATGGCATCATTGACGTTCCCGGAAACATCGCCGTCAATAGCCTGGGGGAGAAATTCAAGCGCGGCTACATCCAGTCGTGGAACCTGACGCTGGAGCGGCAACTGGGCG
>JACQDI010000597.1 GCA_016201195.1 Acidobacteriota bacterium
AAATCCTACAGGTCCTCAGCATCACGCTCTTTGAAAAAACGCCCATTTTGCAAGTACTCCAGGCCTCCGACTCCCAAAAAGATTTACTCGACCCTGGCAACCAGTTGAATCTATTCGACTTCTAACCGGACACTAGTGAGTAAGGCTAAAAAAGTCTCATATCCTTGTGACTGTATAAGTTCAATGCGGCCGCCGGCATCGCTATCCTGGTGGTGAGGGTCGTTGAGCGGCCCGGTTCATCTCCTCACCGAACATCGACCGCCCGCTCGCGCACATGCGGAGGTAGTTCGCGATCCACACCAACGTAGTTGAACTCCTCGCCGTAGCGAAACCCGTGTTTCTTTCCGATGGCCGCCGCCAGCTCCTCCAGCTCGGCGCGCCCCGGCGCCCGCGCGGTCCGGAGCGCCTCCAGAGCCTTCACTTTGCGCTCGAAAGTATTTGTAATATCCAATGCCCGGAACCGCGCCTTCCCTTCCCCGCCCTCGCCCGCCCGGTAGGGCCGGCGCACGGCGAAGTAGTAGATCTCCGGCGCGCTGTAGCCCGGAAGGCCGGCCCGCGCCAGCTCGTGGCTGAAGGTGCCGCCGCCGCTATAGCCCCAGGCCTCCTCGGCCATCTTGCCGGTGTAGAAATGGTCGCGCTCCGGATCGTAGTGAATGTAGGGATCGGGGATGAACAGAAGGCGCGGCTTCAGGGCGCGAATCAGGGTGAACATCTCGTTGCGCAGCTCGGTCGAGGAGATGTAGCCCAGCTCGCCGCTCTTGTGGCCCAGGTGAATCACTTCCTTCGCCCCCAGCAGGCGGGCCGCAGCCGCGCCTTCCTGCTCGTTGGCTCTGCGCGTCTCAGCCGGTCCCAGGCCGGCCGAGTTCTTTTCGTCGTTAGTGACCTGGACGACGCTCACCGTGTAGCCCTCGTCGATCAGCCGAGCGAGGGTACCGCCGGCCCCGAGCAGGTAGTCTTCGGCGTGGGCCGTCACCACGAGGACGGTCTTCGAATCCTCGGCGGCAACGGCGAGGCCCGTCAGCAGCAAAGCGACCCAGAGGCAGAGGCGCATTCCAGGATGGTATCTTACCACCATGACGCGGGCCATCCTCGTCGCAGCGCTCGCCTGCTCGATCCTCTCGGCGGCCGGTCCGCTGCCGCTCGGAAAGGTCCCACCCGGGAAGGTTTTCTTCGTGGTCCTGCCGCACCACGACGACCACACCTGGGAGTACGGCTTCGGGGGGCTGATGGTCAAGTTCGCCGACGCGGGCTACACCGGCTACTACGTGCGCGTCAGCAACGACGAGAAGGACGGCGGGCTGGGCTGGGCCGAAAACGACATCGTCAACCATCGTGAGACCGTGGAGGCCGTTCGCCAGCTTGGGATGAAGGACGTGATCAGCCTCAACTGGCGCAATGACCACAGCGATTCGGTCCCCCACAACGAGATGCGGGCGCAGCTCATTCTGCTGATCCGCAAGTACCGGCCCGACGCCATCCTCGCCTATAACCCGTGGGGCCACTACGATCGCAACCCGGACCATCGCAAGGCGGCGCGGGCCGTGGCCGAGGCGGCTTGGGCGGCGGGCGACCGTCGCTTCGAGCCCGAGCATTTCAAGCTGGGCTTAGAGCCGCACCGGGTGCGCTACCGCTACTACTCCCAGCGCAGTGATTACGGCATGGGCTATACGCCCAACATCGCCTTCGAACTCAACGAGAGCCAGATGGAGCGCAAGGCGAAGGCGTACTGGATGAACCGCAATGTCCGGCTCCAGCCGTCCCTGGCCCGCTCGGTCCGCGCCCGATTGGCGCAGGAGAAACTCCGCATCCCGGAGCTGGACGGCCTGAGTGATGAGGAGGCAACCAAACGGCTGCAAGAGTGGAGTATGTACTGGATCTCGGCGAAGCGGGGGAAGGAGAACGGGGTCAAGTACGCCGAGGTGTTTTACTTCATCGACGACGGCGGCGACCTCGGGGAGTTGAAGGAGCCCGTTCCCGCGGGCCAGATGCCGCCGGACGCCGTCCTCACACCGCGGGCCGCCGGCCCGGTCCTGGTGGTCACCGCGCACCCCGAGGACTATGTGCTCGCCGCCGGCGGGACCATGGCTCGGCTGATCGGGCAGGGAGCAGAAGCCCGCGTGATCCAGATCACAGGGGAGGCGAGCCTGGAGGCAGCGCGGATTCTGGGGGTGAAGGAGGTCATTCCGCTGGGCTACCGCTTCGGGGAGCTGGGCGCCGTTTCACCCACCGAGCTGCGCGACCGGCTGATGTTCTACATCCGGCACTACCAGCCGCAGGCATTGTTCATTCCCAACCCGTACACTCATTACGATGACCGGCTGGACCACTACTATGCCGGCTCGGCGGCCGAGGAGGCACGGTGGGCTGCGGCGTTCCCGAATTTCCAGCCCTCGTTCGCGCTCGCCGGGCTTGCGAGCCACCGGACGCCGGAGCTGTATTACTACGGGCTGCCGGTCGATCCACGCCGGCGGGAATCCGAAGCGCCGGCGCCGTTCGTCCCACAACCGAAGGTGGTCGATATTGCCGCTGCCTTCGACCGCAAACTGCGCGCGGCGCAGGCGCTGAAACTGGCCGAGCGCCGGCTCGTCGAAACAAGACTGCGCGGTTGGGCGCGATCGGCTGCCGGCGGAGCCGGTCTTTCGCTCGCCGAGGAATTCTATTACACGCGATGAAGATCCTGGTTCACGGCCATCGCGGGTGCCGGGCGGTGCGCCCGGAAAACACGATCCCCGCCTTCGAGCACGCGCTGGAAGTGGGAGTCGATGCGCTGGAGATGGACCTGTGCGTCACCTCCGATGACGTGCTGGTGGTATGCCACGACCCGTTCGTCAACCGGACCATCTGCCGGGGTCCTGGCGGGGCGGAGGTGGCGCCGGGTCTGGCGGTTCGTTCCCTGACCTACGCCGAGCTGGGACGCTACGATTGCGGCGCGGCACGCAATCCCGATTTCCCCCACCAGGTTCTGGCGTCCGGCACGCGCATCCCGGCCCTGGACGACGTGCTCCGCCTGGGCGCGAAATCCCAGGTGTGGTTCAACATCGAGACGAAGATGCGGGAGCACCCGGAGCTGGCGCCCCCGCCGGAAAAGTTCGCGGCGATGGTCTTAGCGGCGGTGCGGAAGCACGGCGTCGAGTCGCGGACGATTCTGCAATCGTTCGATTACAGGTCGCTGATCGCTATGAAGAAGCTGGCGCCGAAGATGCCGCTTGCGGCGCTCGATGATATCGGCAAAGAGGACTTCGTGACGCTCGCCCGCCGGGCCGGGGCGGGCATCATCTCGCCGCGCTACGACTTCGTGACCCCGGAGAAGGTTCGCGCGGCGCACGCGGCCGGCTTGCAGGTGGCCGCCTGGACGGCCAACAAACCCGAAGACTGGCTGGCGCTCATGGAAGCCGGGGTCGACGCGATTATCAGCGACGACCCAGAGGCGCTGATCGCTTTTCTGAAGCAGCGGGGGTTGCGGTAGAAAGCGCACACAAAGACGCAAAGGGGGCAAAGGCGCAAAGAAAACCTGGAGGTGGCAAGTGAAGGTTCGACGGTTGGTTGGCCTGGTACTGGTTGTCTGCTCTTCCGTGTTTGCCGGCGACAATCCGCTTAGCGGCATTTTCAGCCCCGAGAATCTGAAGGCGGCGAAAACGAGTGGTGTAGAGGTTTCACCCGGCGCCCGTCCGGACACGCTGGTGCTGCGGTTTCATCCGGGAGAGGAGGCCGGGGCGGTCACCGTGCCGGTCCCGCCGGCGGCGCGCGACTGGACTTCCTCCGGTGCGTTCACCTTCGAGTTCACGTCCGACTCGACCATTCGGTGGATGCTCCAGATTCGCAATGGCCGGGGGCAGGAGTTCACCTACCGCGTGCAGCCTTTTCAGAACGTGCCGGTCAAGGCAGCGATCACGGCTTCCTTTCTGACCCGTGAGTACATAAACAACCGGCAGTTCCGAGGCTACTGGATTTCGAACTGGGGCAACCACATCGATCTGACCGATGTGCGCTCGCTGGCCGTCTCCATGCTTCCAAACCGCGAAGTCACGCTCCGGCTGGGGCCGCTCGCCCTGGTGCGCGACACGGTGGCCGATGAAGTCTATATCGACCAGCCGGTGGTGGACGCTCTCGGTCAATGGCGCGCCACAGAGTGGCCCGGAAAAGTCCATTCCCCTGACGAGCTGCGCCGGGCGTGGAAGCAGGAGGATGAGCA
>JACQDI010000660.1 GCA_016201195.1 Acidobacteriota bacterium
AGTCTTCTTCTTCGGGCCCGCATTGCGCAGCGAACTGTGGCCCACCGCCGAGTCGGCGATTTCTTTTTGCAGCAGCGCCCGGCGTTCCTCGAGCGTCGGCTCCTTCATCGGGAAATCCTTCTCCAGCCGCAAGCGAATCTGCTGGAAGGCCTGCACCGCCTGCTTCTCCGATTTGAACACCTGCACGTCTTCGCCGAAGCGCAGCTCGTAGCCCCCCTCGGGCTTCGACTCCAGGAACAGCTTCCCAGGGAAAAAGGACATCTTCATCGTCGTTTCCCAGTATACGCTAGGGCCGGATCCGCAGCTCGTTGACAACTTTCTTGACGCCGTCCACCTTCTGCACCACGCGCTCGGCCCGCTGCCGGAGCTTTTCCGCTTCGATCAGGCCCCGCAGCGTCACCACGCGGTCCTTCACGCTGACCTCGATGGCGGTGGTCTTCAGGTCGCGGTCATTGGCCAGCCGGCGGATCACACGGTCGTAGATAACGTTGTCGTTTACCGGCGGCTTCTCGGCCGCCACCGCCGCCACCACGATCGCGAGCAGCAGCGCCGTTGCAATGGAACGCGAAGTAACGGAGATAAGGCTACTCGCGTTCATTCGCGTTAATTCGCGGCCACGAATCATCCTCAGCATGAGTCTCCATCCGCTTCCGCCAATCGAGCGCTGCCAGAAACGTCTCGCTGTCGCGCCAGTCCCGGCGCACCTTCACGTGCAAGTCGAGAAAGACCTTGCGGCCGAGCAGGCCTTCCATCTCCTGGCGGGCCAGGGTGCCGACCTGCTTCAGCCGCTCGCCTTTCGGGCCAATGATAATCCCTTTTTGGCCGTCGCGCTCGACATAAATGGTAGCCGCCAGACGGATCAGCCGGGGGCTTTCCTCGAACTGCTCGACAACCACCGCCGCCGAGTAGGGGATCTCCTGGCGGGTCTCGCGGATGATCTTCTCGCGGATCAGCTCGCCGGCCAGGTGGCGCACGGGCTGATCGGTGATATGGTCGGGCGGGAAGTACTGCGGTCCCTCCGGCAGCCGGGCCACCAGAGCCTCGGTCAGCTCGCCGACGCCCTCGCCCGTGAGGGCGGAAATCGGGAAGTATTCCTCGAACGCAAACAGTCCCCGGTACTTGTCGATGAGGAGCAGTAGTTCCTCTTTTTTCGCCAGACGGTCGACCTTATTCAGCGCCAGCACGGCCGGCGTGCGGGCGGACCGGATCAACTCCACGGCCCGCTCATCGCCCGAGCCGAAGGGGACGGTCGCATCGGCCATCAGCAGCAGCAGGTCCCGCGCCTCGAGCGCCGCGCGCACCTCGCGCATCATGCGCTGGTTGAGCCGGTCGCGCGGCTGGTGGATGCCCGGGCTGTCCAGGAATACGATCTGGGCGTCGGGCCGGGTGACCACGCCCTGGATGGTTTGCCGCGTGGTCTGCGGCTTGGCGGCGACGATGGCGATCTTGGAGCCGACCAGAGTGTTGAGCAGGGTGGACTTGCCGGCGTTGGGCCGCCCGAGGATGGAGACGAAGCCCGATTTCATGCGGTTCGCGGCAGCTCAGCCGGCTCCTCTTCCACGCGCCGCACGCGCAGCCGCTCCACCCGCAGCCCGGTGCTCGCCAGCACCTCGATGCGGATGCCGTCGAGCTGGAGCGTCTCTCCCACCGCCGGCACGTGGCCCAGGCGCTCGGTCACCAGGCCGGCGATGGTGGTGGACTCCAGGTCCTGATCGGGCCTGTAGCCGGTGAGGTCTTTGAGGCGGTCCAGATCCAGGTCCCCCGACACGACGAAGCTGTGGTCGGGCTCCTCGACCACGTCCGAAACCGGCTCGGATTCATCCCGGATCTCGCCCACGATCTCTTCGACCAGGTCCTCCATCGTGGCCAGGCCCGCCGTGTTCCCGTATTCGTCGATCACCACCGACATGTGCAGGCTCTGTTCCTGCATCTCCCGCATCAGGTCGTTGACGCGCTTGGTTTCCGGCACGTAGAGCACCGGTCGCACCAGCTCACCGACCTGGCGCGACTCGCGCTCCTGCTCGTCGACATCCAGCATATCCCGCGCGTGCACGAAGCCCTGGATGTCGTCGATCGAATCCCGATAGGCGGGAATGCGCGAGTACCGCTCAGTGATGAGGAGCTGGCGCAACTGCTCGAGCGAGGCGCTCGCCTCGATGGCCACGATCTTCGGCCGGGGCGTCATCACCTCGCGCACCGTCTTGTCGCCGAACTCGACCACCGACTGGATCAGCTTGCGGTCGTCTTCTCCCAGCAGTCCTTCTTCCTGGCCGGCCTCGATCAGGGCCTCGATGTTCTCCTCCGGCGTGGCGGGTTCCTCGGCGGCCTTGGATTCCACGCCCAGGTCAGCGATGGAGTGGCCGAAGCCCACGATCAGCAGAAACGGGCTGACCGCCGCCGAAAGCAGCCGGGCGGGGAGCAGAAGTTGCAAAGCCCACCGGCCCTCGGTGCGGGTGACCAGCACGTGCGGGACCACGTAAGCGAACAGGATGATCAGCGCGGTGGCCGAAGCCAGGACCTCGAATCCCCAGAGCAGGTTTAGGCCCCGGCGCGCGCCGAACAGCAGCGCCAGATCGAAGGTCAGCAGCACCAGCATGCATTGCTTGACCGCCGCGAACCGCTCCACGCCCAGGTCCGGCTCGAACCCCAGCGCCAGGCGGATGCTCTCCTCGAAGAAGGCAAGCGCCCGCGCCGCTTCCCGAGGCCGGATGCGCAGCGATTCTGAATAGAGCAGGTGCAGGTAGGAAGCCAGCACCAGGCACGCGCACAACAAGGCCGCGACAATGAGGCTCAGGAAAATCATGTGCGGGCTCGTTCAATCAAGCCGGCGGGCAACCGAAAGCGCCGGCGCCAGGTCTGTTCCAGGCGGCGCATGCGGCCGCGATCGCTCTCGTGGTCGCAGCCGAGCAGGTGCAGCAGGCCGTGCAGCAGCAGGATCCGCAGCTCCTGATTGACGGAGTGGCCCAAGCGCCGGGCTTGCCGGCTGGCCCGCGGCGCCGAGATCAGGATGTCGCCCAGGTGCAGCCCCTCGCTGTCGGGAAACGAGAGCACGTCGGTCGCCTCGTTCATTCCGCGGAAACGGAGATTGGCCCGCCGCACGGCCTGGTCGGAGGCGAGGCACACGGCGAACTCGCGCCCGCCTGCGACCCTGCGTCGCAGCTCGGTCCCAAACTCCTCCAGACTGCGACGGTCGAAGCGGACGGATCGCTGGCGGTTGACAAACCAGTCGGCGGGCTCCCGATCGCGAGACATGGCGTGCTCAGGCGGCCGGCTCGTCCGGCGCCTGGTCCAGGGCGAAGCTCAACTGGCGGTTTTGGGCTTCAGTGTATTGTTCATAGGCTCGGATGATGCGCTGCACCAGGTTGTGGCGCACCACGTCGCGCTCATCCAGGTAGATGAAGCTCACTCCTTCCACGCCCGAAATGACGTCGATCGCCTGCAGCAGGCCGCTGCGCTTGCCGGCCGGCAGATCGATCTGGGTTATGTCGCCAGTGATGACCGCCTTGGAGCCGAATCCCATCCGGGTGAGGAACATCTTCATCTGCTCGGGGGTCGAGTTCTGCGCTTCGTCCAGGATGATGAAGCTTTCGTTGAGCGAGCGACCGCGCATGAAGGCCAGCGGCGCGACCTCGATCATCCCTTTCTCCAGGTACTTCTCGACCTTGTCCACCTCCAGCATGTCGAACAGAGCGTCGTAGAGCGGGCGCAAGTAGGGGTCGATCTTCTCTTGCAGCGTCCCGGGCAGGAAGCCGAGGCGCTCGCCCGCCTCCACGGCCGGCCTTGCCAGGATGATGCGCCCCACGCGCTTGCTGAGCAGCGCGGAGACAGCCATGGCCACCGCCAGATAGGTCTTGCCAGTTCCCGCCGGCCCGATGGAGAACACCATGTCGTTGCGCTCGATGGCCTCTACGTAGCGCATCTGGTTCAAGCTGCGCGGGGCCAGCGTCTTCTTGCCGAAATTGCGCTGCCGGGCGCTCGCCATGAGCGACCGCAGGCTCACCTGGGGGTCCTCCACGGCGACACGCAAATACGCCTTCATGTCGCCGTTGGTGAACCCTTGCCCTTGCTGCACCAGCGAGACGTAATCCTCCAGGATCGCCTCGGCGCGCCGCACCGGCTCGGGCTCTCCCTCGATTTCCAGGCTGTCTTCCAGCAAATGGGTGCTCACGTTGAGGGCCGCCTCCAACAGGCGGATGTTTTCGTCGCGGGTCCCAAACAGCGGCTCGATGCCGCGGGTGATTTTAACCTGCCGTTTCATCCATGCGGGCAATCAGCCCTAAAAACAAAAAACAGGTCTCTTCGACCTGTCTCAACCTCCTCAGCCGTGCTGGTGCGTCGGAATGTCCACCGGGCAATAAGCTACCCTTATTCAATATAGCGGAGCGAGCAGCGCTAAGTCAATGCGTCTAAGTCATTGATAAAACGTTGGAAAGCGATCTCAGCGGGCAGACTGACCAGCCCCACGGCCTCGAACCCGCCCACTGCTATCGCCAGGACCGTTGCTGGCCAGCGTTTCATAGCGCCCCCTCAAGCCACGATTTCATTCGCCGCGCGTTCGCCGCTCTCTACGGCCCCGTTCAGATATCCCTGGAAGTCGACCGAAGTGTGCTCCCCGGCGAAGTGGCACTGTCCCTCGGGCTCGCGTTCAACGCCGGCAAACTGGGTGTACTGGCCGACCTTCCAATAGGAGTACGATCCCAGCGTCCACGGATAGGCCAGCCAGTAGTCCAGCGTGGCCCGTCCGTTCCATTTGGCCCCGATGCCCGGCAGCACCGGCTCGATCTGAGCGAGGAACTGCGCCGCGCGGCTGCCGGGCGTACCGCTGTTGAAGCTCGCCCCGATGCTGCCACCCGTATAGTCAACCAGGATGCCCGACTTCCCGGACTGGGCCCGCGTCACATCCCACGTGTTCTGGTACCCGGTGTCGGCGAAGGTGGCGCCGTTGTTGCCGAGCAACTCCCAGTGCCGGTCCCGGAACTGCGCGTGCAGCTTCGTGTTTGTGCCCATGCCCAGCTCCCGGATCGCCGTGACCTTCAGGGGCCGGAAACCGGCCCGGCTGAAGTCGACGGAGGCGCGCAGAATGGAAAACGGCAGGGCGAGGACGACCTGGTCGGCGCCCACCTCCACGCTGGCGCGACCACTGCGAAACGTCAGGGTATAGCTGGCGTCTGCATTTTGCTGGATTGCTTCGAGCCGCTGGCCCAAGCGGATCTGCCCGCCCAGCGCGGCCGCGAGCACCGCCGGGATCTGGTCGTTGCCGCCCCGCACGTGGTACTTCTCGTTGGAAGGGCCGAAGATGCGCAGTTGCCCCGGTCCCAGGAACCCGAGCAGGTAAAGCAGGTTGAGCGAGCTCTGGACGCCCGAATCCGCGCCGTACTCGATGTTGTAGGCGACGTCCAGCAACTGGCCGAGCCGCGAGCCGATCCCTCCCGGCACGTTGTGGTTGATCCAGTCGACGATCGACAGGTGGTCCAGTTCAAAGCCGCGGGCTGTGTAGCTGTTGTATAGAGTGGGGTAGCCCGCCGCCGACAAGTCGCTGTGGATGGCCTGCCAGATCTGCTTCAGGTCGTCGGTCGCTTCGTCGAAGGTGTACGGCCGCCCGTCGAAGTAATAGAAGTCCTCGGCGCCGTTCTTTTCCGCTTGCAGGAGATTATCCAGGGTGAGCCCCAGCTCCTGGGCGAGTTGCCGGGTTTCCTTGTGGCTCTGATCGATCAGTTCCCCGCCATGCTCGGCGATCTGCCCCTCGGCGAAGTCTCCGCGCCGTGTCCAGCACCGCCCGCCCACTCGGCCGGCCGCCTCGAAGACCTGAGCCACCAGGCCGCGCTGCCGGAGCCGGTAGGCGCAGACCAGCCCGGCCAGGCCCGCCCCCACAACCACGATTCGCGGCGCCGAGGCCCGGCTTACAACCCTGGCCGCCGGCGCCAGCGCCAACACCCCGGCCGCCCCGCGCAGAAACTCGCGCCGGCTCTGTGTTCGCCCCCGCCTCTCGGCCCTCACCTGATCCGCCGCGATCCCCCTGCTTTCAGCTTCCTCGACGATGCTGAACATCTCCCTCAGCGCATCTGCGATCGGTGTCTTTGGCACAGCCCGCTACCTCCAAGGTTCACCCCGCAGGGTAACACGCCCGCTCAGAAGATCAGCGGGGCTCGCCTCTGGACGCGAGGCCCGTGGACAAAGCCTCGGCCGTCAAGACGGCCAGGTCGCGAAAGAGCTCCTCCGCCGTGGCCTCCTTTTCTACTGTGGGCAGGGCCAGGTGATGCTCCACCCTCGACTCAAACTCTTTCCGCTTCTGTGGGGCGACCCATGGCGCCAGGTGTTCCAAAAGCAACCGATGCGCCCCCTTGCGCTCCATGACCTCCAGACCGTCCAGGATCTGGCGGTGGCAGGTGCCCTCCCAAATGGCCAGGATCATCGCCTCCCGGAACCATCTCTCCGCCGGATATTCGGCAAGAGCGCCCAAGCCGCCGTGCACCTCCATGGCCCACTTGGCTGTTTGCGCAGCGAGCTCGGAGGTCCAGTACTTGGCCAGATGGGCGATCAGCCGAAACAGGTGGTAGCGATTGGAGTCGGGAGGGGTCTCGCGCCAGACCTCGTTCAAACGTTGCGCGCTTTCCCACGCCAGGGCACACGCGGTCCGGAGCGCACTCAGCCGCTCCTCGAACTGTTTCTGCAAGAGGGGATGCTCCAGAATGGGCTTGCCGAAGGCGGTCCGTTGCTCGGCAAAGGACAGGGCTTCGGCCAGCGCTCGTTGCGCGACCGCCACGCTTCCCATGCTGTTGGCGACCCGCGAGATATTCAGCGTCTCCAGGATCAGGTGAATTCCCCTCTCCGGCTGGCCGAGAAGGTAGGCCTCGCTGTCTCGCAGCTCTACCTCCCCGGTGGGCACCGAACGGGTAGCAATCTTGTCTTTTAGCCGGCGCACGAAGTAGTTCAGGCTCCCGTCTTCTCGTTGTCGAGGCAGCAGGAAAAGGGCCAGCCCCCTCACGTTTCGGGGCGCTCCCTCGGGCCGGGCAGCCACGACCGCCAGTTCGGCTCCCACGTTGCTCGCGAAATACTTGTCACCGGTCAGGAGCCATCGGTCGCCCGCAGCGCGGGCCACAGTCTCTACGGCCGCGCCGAGGTCGGAGCCGCCTTTCACCTCGGTCATCCAGGTTGCCCCCTGCCACACTCTGGCGTCCTTGCGGAGAAGCTGCGCCAGGAACCGGCTCTTGAGCCGCTCGTCTCCGTACTTGTCGAGGGGTATAGCCGTGGAGAGGGAGACCACGTAGGGACAGCAAAGCCCAGGGTCATAGAAACTGGTCAGGTAGTGCAGAAGGTTGCAACTCAGCAGGGAGTTCTCCTCGAAGGCCCTCCACACCACACCTGCCTGGTAGCCCTTTTTCAGCGCTTTCCAATATTCCGGCGCAAATAGGACTTCATCTACACGATTCCCGAAGCGGTCGAACATACGCAGCCAGGGCGTGCCTGCGCGATCCGTGGCATCGGAGATCTGCCGCCCCTCCGCTTCGCACCACGCTTCGTAGTCCTGGAGCATCCGCTCCTGGGGGACCTCAACCAGAACGTGCTTCAGGAACTGCACGGGTGAGC
>JACQDI010000661.1 GCA_016201195.1 Acidobacteriota bacterium
AGTGGCGAGAGATCAGCGGTCCGGTATGCCTGCTCGAAGCGCGTTGCGTCGCGGCCGAGCATCTCGAAATGAGCCAGCAGGTAGTGCCCCCACAGCACCGGCTGGGCGCGCCGGGTGTGGGTGTAGCCGGGCAGCACCACCTCGCCGTCGCGAGCGGCGGATTCGAGCAGGGCCTCCATCAGGTCGGCCAGCCGCAAGCGCAGCGCCTGGTTCCGCTCGCGGATCCAGATGCGGAAATCGAGCGAAACCTGCTCGTTGCGGCTCCGCCCGGTGTGGATCTTGTCGGCCGGCGCACCGATCTTTTCCTTCAGCCGGCGGATCACCAGGGTGTGAATGTCCTCGTCAGTGGCGGTGGGATCGGCCGGCTCGGCGGCGATTTCTTCCAGTGCGGCGCAAATCTGCTCGCGCTCGGCCGCGCTCAGTATGCCCGCGCGCTCCAGTTCCCGAGCGAAGGCTTGCGATCCCTGGACGTCGGCGGCGAGCAGGCGGCGGTCGTAATGGAGCGAACCCGAGAAGCGCTCGAACACCTCGGAGGGCCCCTTCTCGAACCGGCCGCCCCACAGCTTCATTTTTGGCTCCCCAGCACGGAAGCCCGCACCTTCATCGGCAGGCCGAGCAGGTTGATGAAGCCCAGCGCGTCTTTCTGGTCGTAGGACGCTCCCATGGTGAAGCTGGCAATATCTAGCGAATACAAAGAGTAGGGCGACTGGCGCGAGAGCACGTCAACCTGCCCCTTGCGTAGCCGCAGCGTCACCTCCCCGGTGACCGTCTCCTGAGTTTTCGAGACGAACGCGTCCAGGGCCTCCCGCAGCGGCGTGAACCAGAATCCGTTGTAAACCATCTCCGCGTAGTCGAGGGCGAGGCGCTGCTTGTAGTGCAGCGTGCTGCGGTCGAGCGTGAGGGCCTCCAGCTCGCGGTGGGCGAGCACGATCTGCGTGCCGCCCGGCGTCTCGTAGCAGCCGCGCGACTTGATGCCCACGAAGCGGTTCTCCACTAGGTCGATGCGGCCGATGCCGTGCTCGCCGCCCAGCTTGTTGAGCGCCTGCACGATCTCGACGCCGCTCATCTTCTTGCCGTCGACCGACACCGGCGTCCCGCGCTCGAAACCGATGGTGACTTGAGCAGGCGTGTCGGGCGCCTCCCAAGGATGGCGCGTCAGCATCCAGACGTCATCGGGCGGGGCATTGGCCGGGTCTTCGAGCGCGCCGCCCTCGTGCGAGATGTGCCAGATGTTGCGGTCCCGGCTGTAGATCTTCGTGGTGCTGGCGTCGACCGGGATCTTCCGCTCGGCGGCGTAACGCAGGGCGTCCTCGCGGGAGCGGATGGTCCACTCGCGCCACGGGGCGATCACCTGTAGATGTGGGGCGAGCGCCTTGTAGGCCAGCTCGAAGCGCACCTGGTCGTTGCCCTTGCCCGTGCAGCCGTGCGACAGCGCGTCGCAACCCGTGCGCAGGGCGACCTCCACCTGGCGCTTGGCCAGCAACGGCCGCGCGATCGACGTGCCCAGCAGGTACTTGTGCTCGTAGACGGCGCCCGCCCGCACCATGGGCCACAGGTACTGGGTGACGAATTCCTCGCGCATGTCTTCCACGTGGATCTCGGAGGCGCCGCTCGATTTTGCCTTCTCGACGATCCCCTCCAGTTCGTCGCCCTGCCCGATGTCGCCGCACACAGCGACCACCTCACAGCCGTAATTCTCGCGAAGCCACGGGATGATGACGGAGGTATCGAGACCTCCCGAGTAAGCCAATGCAACTTTTTTGGGTTTATTCATGAGATCGGGCTTGTGGCTCGTGGACTGTGGACCGGCTACCAGCCACAATCCAACTAGGATAGCATCATCAACAGAAGCGCTTTCTGCGCGTGCAGGCGGTTCTCGGCCTGGTCGAAGACCACCGAGGCGGGCGACTCGATCACCGCGTCGGTCACTTCCTCGCCGCGATGGGCGGGCAGGCAGTGCATGAAAATCGCTTCCGGGCGCGCGGCCGCAAGCAACTTCTCGCTCACCTGGTAGCAAGCAAAACTCTTGCGGCGCCGGCGGGCTTCGCTCTCCTGCCCCATGCTCGCCCACACGTCGGTGTAGACGGCGTGGGCGCCTTGTACCGCCTCGAAGGGGTCGTGGGTCAGGCGCAGCGTGGCGCCGGAGGCAGCCGCCAGCGCCTGGGCCGCGGCCAGGACCTCCGGATTCGGCTCGTAGCCCGGCGGCGTGGCCACGGCCACATCTACGCCGAGCCGGGCGCCTGTCAGCAGCAGCGAGTGAGCTACGTTATTCCCGTCGCCCACAAAGGCCAGCTTCAGGCCCCGCAACTCGCCGAACTTTTCTTGCAGCGTGAAGAAGTCGGCCAGCGCCTGGCAGGGATGGTAAAGGTCGCTCAGCGCATTGATCACCGGCACGGCGGACCACCGCGCCAGCTCGTCGATCGTCCTCTGGTCGTGGGTGCGGGCGACGATGCCCTGTACCCACCGCTCCAGGTTCCGGGCCACGTCCTGGATCGGCTCGCGGTCCCCGATCCGGTGCCCGTTGAACTCGCTGAACACGGCGCCGCCGCCGAGTTGCTGGATAGCCAGCTCGAAGGTCATGCGCGTGCGCAGGGAGGGCTTCTCGAACAGCAGGGCCAGGTAGCGGCCGGTGAGCTTGTGCGCGTACTTGCGGGGCGAGCGCTTCACCTGCGCCGCCAGCGCCAGCAGCGCGGCCGCCTCCCCGGTGGTCAGGTCCAGGTCGGTCGTCATGTGCCGCGTCGCGACCTTGAGGATCGGGTTGGCGATGGTGCTCGTAGCCACGGTCTCCCCCGGTGAATGATTATGCACCATAATGAATAATTACACATTTTCGGCCCGGCGTCAAGCGGATCTGCGCCCGGGCCCCCGGGCGGCCCGGTCCGGTGATATCCTGAGCCGCGTGAAGCTCCTCTCTGCTCTCCTGTGCGCGAG
>JACQDI010000658.1 GCA_016201195.1 Acidobacteriota bacterium
GGGTTCTCGTAGAACGCCTTGCCCAGGTTGATGTGGCGGGCCAGTTGCTCCTGCCTGTCGCTAGCGGGATACAGCAACGACAGAGCCAGGGCTAAAAGTATGATCGGCGTCAACGCAGCAGCACCCAGCTTCATGGCTTTCTTGTATTTTGGCAGAACCGTTCGTCTAGCGCCGAAGTCGTAACCAGCCAAGCCAACCACTCGGCCGCTCGAAGCCCTCCAGAATCCAAATGTCACTTTTCGAGGTCCCGACCGACGTGGCGAATCGCTTGCCGTCGGGGTGGAGGCTGAAGCCGCGAATCTGGCTGAAGGGAGGCAAGTTTAGATCCGCAACTTTCTTCTCCTCGCCGCTGCGAATGTCAATGGCGGCCAGTTCCCACCGTTGGTTCGCCGCGGGACGGACGATGTAGCCCTTCGAGCCATCTTTAGAAAATCCGAAAGCCGGAGGAACCGCTTTGCGAATTAGCTTTTGTGCCTTGCCATCCGCCGAAACCAAACGAAGACCATCCTGACGCACATAGCAAATCCACTCGCCAGTAGGCGACCAGTCCTTAAAATCAAACCCGGCGCCTTCTGTGAGAGGGATCGGCTTCGCTCCACCTCCGGAGGGCGCTTTCACGATTTCCCACTTGCCCTCGATAAAGCGATCATAAGCGATCCAGTTCCCGTCGGGTGACCAGGCCGGCGCGTGCTGGTCGGTGCTTTCCTGCTCCAGGGGTACCGGAGGTCCTCCGGCCACGTTGACGATCCACACCTGGTGCTTGTCCGCGAGCCGGGTGTAGGCGATTCTTTGGCCGTCGGGCGAGAAGCAGGGCGTGCTCCGGTCAAGAGACCCTTCGGCATCGCCCGCGACCAGCGGCCTGGCCCAGCCTTCCGCCAGGCTTCTCAGCCAGATCTCCGGAACGCCCCGGGCATCGGACACATAGGCATACTGACGTCCGGAGGGCGACCAGGCGGGGGAATGCTCGCGGCGGGAGGTCGCCAACAAGGTGGAGGTCCCCGCACGATCCAGAGAACCCTCTACCAGATCCCAATCAGTGCCGCCGGCCACGAACGCGATGCTTCGACCATCGGGCGAAACCGACGGGTCCTGTTCCCCGCCGATGCCTCCGGTGAGGTTACGAAGGGCGCCGGTTTCCGTGTCTAGAATGTAGAGGTGGCTGTCGTATCCCGTCGAGGAACCGCCCCCGCCCAGTTCCGAGGCGAAGACGACATGCTTGTTGTCACGCATCCAACTGAACCGGAGTACGCGCGCGTGACGGGGCAGACTGGCGGGGACTCGGCGCGGGACGCCCGTCGGGAAGGGAACCAGCCAGATGTCATAGCCGGCCTCGATGCCGATCCGCTCCACCAAACCAACAACTAGCTTCGAGCCGTCCAGCGAGAACCGGACGGCTTGGCCAAAACGGAAATAGTCGGGAAAAGGCATCTTCTTATATTCATTGGAGCCCCCCGCCTGGGTCGAGTGGAACCATAGGCCCATTCGCTGCCCATCATGCCGAAAGAACGCCAGTGTCTTGCCATCCGGCGAAACCGTAGCCGACTCACCCCAACTGCTCACGCCTTTCAGAACGAGCTGGGGCGGCCCACCGGTGGCCGCCACCGACCACAAACTTTCCTGAGAGAGATAATAGATACGCGTTCCATCCGTAGACCAAAACGGGTAGCCGCAGTCGGCGGAGCCGTTCGTGATCTGCGCCGGCACGGTGGAGTTCCGACTGCGCGTTAAGACCTGCCAGACGCCGTTCACCCGCGCAACGTAGGCGAGGCTCTGCCCGTCCGGGGACCACGCGGGCGCTGTCTCGTCGGCGGCCTCGGTGGCGAAGGGAGTGAATCGATAGGACGATACGCCGGGGTCCGGCGGCGGCATCAGATTCACTGCCAGCAGCAAACCAACCACGGGTCCCAGCAAAACAAGCCAAGCTGGGTATGCTCGCTTTTGAGGACGCGGCGCCGCCACCGGAGCCATGCCGCCCTCCGTCGAGACCACCTCCGCCAGGTGATCGCGCAGGTCGCGCAGTTGCTGATGAAGGTCGGCGGTCGACGCATATCGCTGGCCTGATTCCTTGGCGAGGCATCGATCGATCATCCAGCGTAGAGGGGCGGGAACCTGAGGATTCAACGCAGCAACGGCGGCCGGCTCCTCCTTGAGAATCGCCGAGAGGGTCTCCACCGTGTTTTGCCGTTGAAAC
>JACQDI010000659.1 GCA_016201195.1 Acidobacteriota bacterium
GACCTGGCCCTCGGTGTCCTCCCAGATCTCGGGGCCGGTGGTTTTGAAGTGGATGGCGGGGTTGGCGGGATTCTTGAACTGCTGGAGCATGACGTAGCGGCCGGGGTCGGAGGCGACCAACTGCTCGGCCCGCTTGATGGCGGCGTTCATGCCCTGGTCGTCGGGGGTCAGCTCCAGCCGGGCGCCGAGCATCTTCAGCACGCTGCGCCGCTCCAGGCTCATGGTGTCGGGCATGGTGAGGGTGATCGGGTAGCCGCGCGCCGCGGCCACGAAAGCGAGGGCGATGCCGGTATTGCCGCTGGTCGGCTCGACCAGCTCCTTGCCCGGCCCGAGCAGCCCGCGCTCCTCGGCGTCCCAGATCATCCCCGCGCCGATGCGGCACTTCACGGAATAGGAGGGGTTGCGTCCCTCCACCTTTCCCAGCACCGTGGCCGGCGCCCCGTCGGGGATGCGGTTCAGCTTGACCATCGGCGTCCGGCCGATGCTCAGCGAGTTGTCCTGGAAGTAACCCATTTCAGATTTCCCAATTGGCCACGAACCGCCTCTGTTTGTCGGTCCAGCGGGCCACCAGTTCGGCGAAGCTGGTGCGGTCGATGATTTCCGAGACGGCTCGATCCACCTGGAGCCACATATCGCTGAAGGGGGTCTCGGGGGCCGCGCGCCGGGACGCCCGGTGCCGGCGGGTGTGTTCGGCCGGCGACAGCGGACCTTCCACAAAGCGAAGCACCTCTCCCACCATCATGGTATCAGCCGGCCGCGCCAGCAGGTAGCCCCCCTCCGCGCCCCGCCGCGACTGCACGAAGCCGCCCTGCTTGAGCTGCCCCAGGATCAGCTCCAGGAACTTTTGCGGGATCTTCTGCCGGGCGGCGATCTCCGCGATCTTCACCGGCTTCGAACCGCCCTGCTGGGCCAGGTCGAAGATCGCCTTCAGGGCGTAGTCTCCCTTGACCGAGATGTTCATGGTACCTCACCGAGGTTACGGTAAGTCTAGCGCGGCGTCAATTAGAAGGGGGGGCTGCCGCCCGCCGGCGCGCTGCTTGTCAGTCCGGTGACGCACCTGGGCCGCGGGCCGGACAACGAGATTGTCGTCGAGGGCGACGAGGGGGCGATCGTATCCGCCCGGCGCCTGAAGATCCTCAGGGAAGGAATGGAGTACCACCTTCAGGATCTGGGCAGTACCAACAGGACCTATGTCAATGGCGCACGCGTGAGAGAGGTGGCCCTGACGCCGGGGGCTACCATTGAGCTTGGCCCGGATGGCCCCGTGTTCACCTTCTTGTTGGAGGAGTCCCCGGCCGCAGGCCTGGACCAGACGATGCTAGCGGCGCCCTCCGGCCCCTTCCCACCCCTCGAAGAACCCATGAGCGGGGAGGACGAACAGTTGCTGGCGGCGGCCCGGGCGCGGCGGGCGGGAGCGCGTGATCAGACGCTGTCCCTGATGCACGACGCGCTGTGAAGGTCGCGAAGGGCGGTCCATCGTATCAAAATGCCCCGAGTTGGGAGTTGCCTCTTGCGGCGACACGGTAGAAGAAGGTATGGCCAATCTGGGGGAAGCGGTCGAGCTTTATTTGGAGAACGCTCTGCGAAAATGAGGTTTTCGATACGCCCCCAAGCGTGGCAAGGGCAACCATCTTGATCCTGGAACAAGCCGGCCTGAGCAGAGAACAATTCCTGGAACTACTATGACCAGTAACATCCCAGTTGTGTTCTGCGCCTATCATACGTTAACCTGCTAGAGTTGCGATGAACATTTCGCGCATCTTCATCGAGCGGCCCATTGCCACCAGTCTGCTGATGGCTGCCATCCTGCTCTGGTATCTTACCGCGCGCTGCCGGTGAGCGATCTCCCCAACGTCGACTTCCCGACGCTGCTGGTTACCGCCAGCCTCCCAGGGGCCAGCCCGGAGACCATGGGCTCGGCTGTGGCCACTCCGCTCGAGAACCAGTTCTCGACGATCGCCGGAGTGAACTCGATGACGTCGGTGAACTCGCTGGGCGCGACGCAGATCACTCTCGAGTTCGACCTCAGCCGCAGCTTGGACGGGGCGGCGGTCGACGTCCAGGCCGCCATCACTCAGGCCTCCCGCCTGCTGCCGCAAGGCATGCCGACTCCCCCGACCTTCACCAAGGTCAACCCGGCCGACCAGCCCATCCTCTATCTGGCTCTGACCTCCTCCACCCTGCCTCTTTGGACGTTGGATGAGTACGCGGAAACCCGCGTCGCCCAGCGCATCTCCATGGTCAACGGCGTGGCGCAGGTGGCCGTGCTCGGGGCGCAGAAGTACGCGGTTCACGTCCAGATGGACCCGCACGCCATGGCCGGCCGCCAGATCGGCATCAACGAGGTCGAGCAGGCGCTGCGGAATTGGAACGTCAACCTTCCGACCGGCTCGATCATTGGACCCCAGCGCGCTTTCACGCTGCAAGCGAGCGGCCAGCTCATGAACGCCTCGGCCTTCCGCCCGCTGGTGGTGGCCCACCGAAGAGGCTCCCCCGTGCGCCTGGAGGAGCTGGGCGACGTCATCGACAGCGTGGAGGACGACAAGAGCGCCTCCTGGTATTACACCTCCGACACCAACCAGCGCGCCATCGTTCTGGCGATCCAGCGCCAGCCGGGCACCAACACCGTCGCCGTCACCGACGCCGTCAAGGCCCTCCTGCCCGTGTTCCTGTCCGAGCTGCCCCCCTCGGTCCGGATGAATATCCTCTACGACCGCTCCGAGACCATTCGTGAGTCCTACCACGACGTGCAGTTCACCATGGTCCTCACCCTGGGCCTGGTGGTGATGGTGATCTTCTTTTTCCTCCGCAATGTCTCGGCCACGGTGATTCCGAGCCTGGCGCTGCCCTTTTCCATCATCGGCACGTTCGCCGTCATGTACCTGCTCGGCTACAGCCTCGACAACCTCTCCATGATGGCCCTGATTCTCTCCATCGGATTCGTGGTCGATGACGCCATCGTGATGCTGGAGAACATCGTGCGCCACATGGAGATGGGCCAGGATCCGATGCTGGCTTCGATGACCGGTTCTCGCGAGATCGGCTTCACCATCGCCTCGATGACCCTGTCGCTGGCGGCGGTGTTCATTCCCGTGCTGTTCATGGGCGGCGTGCTCGGCCGGTTGTTCAAGGAATTCGCGGTCACCATTTGCGTGGCGATTCTGATCTCCGGCGTCGTCTCGGTGACCCTGACTCCCATGCTGTGCAGCCGTTTCCTGCGCCCGCCCTCGGCGCAGAAGCACGGTGTTTTCTACCACACCACGGAGCGCTTCTTAGATGGCATGCTCGGCCTCTACCGCACCAGTCTCCAGTGGGTGCTCCGGAACCGTCCTGCCACGGTGATGGTCTTCGTCCTCACGCTGGCTGCCACCGCCTGGATCTTCGTGGTGATCCCGAAGGGCTTCATCCCCGACCAGGACACGGACCAGATCATCGCCGTGACCGAGGCGGCGCAGGGTACTTCCTATTTCAAAATGGTCGAGCATCAGCAGGTCGCGGCCGACATCATCCGTCAGAACCCGAACGTGGATTCCTTGGTTGCCACCGTTGGCGGCGCTGCCTCCACCACGCTGGGCGGGCCCAACTTCGGCCAGATGGTCGTCCATCTCAAGCCCCGCGCCAAGCGCAAGGTCCTGGTCAACGAGATCATCGACGACCTCCGCGAGAGGCTCGCCGGCCTGCCGGGCATGCGCGTGTTCGTGCAGAATCCTCCCACCATCCAGCTCGGGGGCCAGGTGACCAAGAGCCCTTATCAATTCTCTCTATACGCCCCGGACAAGGAGGAACTCTACGCAGCAGCCCAGACCCTGGAGAGCGAGATGATCCGGAAAGTCCCCGGGCTGATCGACGTCACCAGCGACCTGCAGATCCGCACGCCGCAAGTCAATGTCGCCATCGACCGGGACCGTGCCGCCGCCTTGCAGGTGAGCGCGCAGGCCATCGAGAACGCTCTTTATGACGCCTACGGGCCGCGCTGGGTCTCCACCATCTATGCCGCGGTCAACGAATACAAGGTCCTGCTGGAACTCAAGCCGCAGTACCAGGCGGACCCCAAGGCGCTGTCGCTTCTGTATTTCAAGTCCTCCAGCGGCGGGCTGATCCCCCTGGACACAGTGGCCCGCATCGCCCAGGAGTCCGGCCCGCAGACCATCAACCACTTCGGCCAGCTTCCCGCCGTGACCATCTCCTTTAATCTCCGTCCGGAGGTGGCCCTCGGCGATGCCGTCGCCCGCATCCAGGAGTTGGCCCGGAACACCCTGCCGCCCACCTTCAGCACCACGTTTCAGGGAGCGGCCAAAGCCTTTCAGAGTTCGCTCTCGAACCTATGGGTGCTGCTGGTGGTGGCGATCGCCGTGGTCTACATCGTGCTCGGCATCCTGTATGAGAGCTACGTGCATCCGATCACGATCCTGTCGGGGCTGCCCTCGGCGGGCTTCGGAGCGCTGATGACGCTGGTGTTGTTCCGCATGGACCTGAACATCTACGCCTTCGTCGGGCTGATCATGCTGGTGGGAATCGTGGAGAAAAACGCCATCATGCAGATCGACTTTGCGCTGGACGCGGAGCGCAACGAAGGACTGCCTCCGATGGAAGCGATCTTTGAAGGCTGCCTCATCCGTTTTCGCCCCATCATGATGACCACCATGGCGGCGCTGCTCGGCGCGGTGCCGATCGCGCTAGGCTACGGCGCTGGCGGCGAAGCCCGCCAGCCGCTGGGCCTGGCGGTGGTGGGTGGTCTCGTCTTTTCGCAGTTGATCACGCTGTATCTCACCCCCGTCTTCTACACTTACATGGCCACCGCCGTGGAGCTGTTCCGCCGCCGCAAACAGCGCAAGCTGGCCCCTTCGCCGACCGCGGCGTAGCGCAGAAGGGCCACGTCTGCTGTTGGCGGGGACCTGCGGCGCGCGGCATTCCCTCCTTCAGCATTGCCGTCGTCTTTCGCGATGGCCGATCTCAGTGCGCGTTTTGGCGGGATCAACTGCTATTTACGAGTCAACGCCTTGACGGGGAGGTCACTCAGAATCAAGGCGAGACCACTTCCCGTGAGCGGCGTTTACAGGGAGTGATCGGCCCTCGGGATCAGGCATCCACCTCGACGGTGGTCGTCAGGATCTCACGACTCAGGACGACGTCGCGTTCATCGTCCGGCAGCGTTTCGAGGTACAGCTCAATAGCCTCCTTGATGTTGGCGATCGCCTCTTCGCGCGTCGAGCCTTGGGACTGGCAGCCCCTCAGCTCAGGGCACCACGCGCAAAAGCCATGCTCGTCCTTCTCGATAACCACACTTGCCTTTCGAGCCATACGCTCAGTGTAACGCCAAGCGGCCGTTGAAAGCACCGGCGTTTACCAGGAGTAATCTCTATTCCGGCCCTCGTGCGGGCGTGCCCGGACGCAAGCCGACTTGCCATACCTATTTCTGTGGACGGCGTTTCGCGGGATCTATTCTCCCCTGCTGTTCATGATCACGCTGTCCTTAAGCATATTCTCGACCCTGCGCAGGGCTGGAAGAGAGGAGCCGAAATGCCTCTTCACAGCAGTCGGCCTGTTCGACCTGCCAGTGCGTCCTTATAGGAGAGTGTTTGTTGTCTTCACATCCACGAGACGACACCACAAAGGCGAGTACAACCGCGCCCGTGTGTCGGAGTTTGCCTCCACCTACCGTGTGAAGTACAGTTGGGCGGCGCGATCGACCTCGTCACGGGTCAGGACCGGGGAGCGTTGCTCGAAGGCAGCCACGCCGCAGACAATGTCCAGCAGATCACGCGGGAAGCAAGCTCGCAGCCCCTCGGGATTGTGCTCGGCGCAGCGCCGGCAGGCGTATTCTGCCACCTCCTGGCTGAACTCGATTCCCTTCTCTTTGCACAACCGCTCCCAGATGCGGACCAAGGTTTCCGCACTCACGGCTCCAATCTTGATTTTGTTCTTGATCCGCCGCATGAAGGCGTCTTCGGCCAGGTGGGCGGGTTCCAGGTTCGTGGCGAAGACCACCAGCACATCGAAGGGAATCTCAAACTTCACCCCGGACCAGAGGGAAAGGTAATCGATACGCCGGTCGAGCGGCTGGATCCAGCGATTCAGCAGTTCCCGCGGCTGCATCTGTTGACGGCCGAAGTCGTCGATCATCAGGATGCCGTTGTTCGCCTTCATCTGCAAAGGCGCGACGGAAATGCGCGTCAGCTCATCCATGCGCGCCTCGAGCATGCTGGCCTGCATTTCGCCGCCCACGGCCAGGAACGGCCGCTGGCACAGCACCCAGCGACGGTCGATGTCGTGCGGCTGCTCGACACTGCGGTGCACGTTCGGGTCATAAACCGTCAGGATCTGGCTGGAGACTTCCACGGCGTGGGGAATGTAGACCAGATCGTCGAAGATTCGGTGCAGCCTCTCGGCGATGCTGGTCTTTCCGTTGCCGCTTGGTCCGTAAAGGAAAATCGTCCCCCCGGTCATAATCGCCGATCCCAGGTCGCGGATGATCTCCTCGGTCACCACCAGGTCGAACAGGATTTCGGCCAGAGAGTCCCTCGTAACTCGCGGCTGAAACGCCTGCTCGCACACGGCATGGCAATAGGCGGCCAGCGGGACCGGGGCCGGGCCTGCATACTGGTTCTTTCGGTAGGCTTCCTCGGCCCGACGCCTGCCTTTCGCTGTCAGGGCGAATTCATAATTTCCCCTGGGATCGCAGAGCTCTTCCTGCCGCAACTCGTGATAGACCTCCTGGACGATCCCATAGTCGAGTTTGATTTCATTGACCAGACGCTGGACGGTGGTGATGCCCTCCAGGAACGCTCTCTTGAGCACCAGCTCAAAAATCAGTCCGCGAGGCAGGCCGGTCGCCTCCGTGTTCAGGGCCGGCCTGGGGAAGAATCCGGGAATATTCATAACT
>JACQDI010000625.1 GCA_016201195.1 Acidobacteriota bacterium
ATCTCCACCTCCTCGGTCGAGACGTGGAAATAGAGACCGCCGCAGTTGTGCTTTTCCATGCCCCGAGGATGGAACACAGCGGCAATGTGGGTCTTGTAGGGCGTCTTGTCAGGGCTGAAGCGGGTGTCGCGGTAGATGCGATAGATGGCACGCTGCGGGTCGAAGGACATTTCCGGAGCGAAGCGCAGCATCTCGCGGCCGAGCGCCAGCACCAGTTCGACCATCGGGGCCTTCACCTTCTCTTCGTAGATATGCTTGTTCTTCAGGAACCACTCGCGCGCGTTGTTGCGCTTGAGGCGGCGGAGGAACTGCAAAGCCTCCGGGGGAAAGCCCGGGAATGAGTTGGTCATCGCATCCCTCTATAATAGGATCGTGGATCGTGGAACGTGGATCGTGGGCCCCGAGGCGCGGGCCCACGATCCACGATCTACGCTCCACGAGCAGGAATTCTATGCCCCTCGACTCGATCCTGCGCGCGATCCCTGGCCTGCTGCTGCGAGAGAACGTCCCACTCGCTTCGATTACCCGTTTCGCCATCGGCGGTCCGGCGGATCTGCTGGTGGAGACCACCGATCCGCCGGCGTTCGTGGCCGCGTTGCGCGCGTGCCGCGCTTCAACTGTGCCGTTTTACATCATCGGGGACGGCAGCAACCTCGTCGTTTCGGACCAGGGATTCCGCGGCGTGGTGCTGCGGTTTGAAGCGCGGAGCCTGCGAGCCGAGGGAACCCACATTTTCGCCGATGCGGGCGCGGCACTGCAAGGACTGGTCGATTTCGCGATCGCCCAGGGGCTGGAGGGGCTTCAGACGCTGGCCGGGATCCCCGGCTCGGTGGGGGCGGCCGTTTACGGTAACGCCGGCGCGTACGGGCACTCCATCTCGGAGCGCATCACCCGGGTCCACTTGTTCGATGGCGAGGAGCTGCGGGAGCTGGATAACGCCGGCTGCCGGTTTGAGTATCGGGAAAGCATCTTCAAATGCCACAAGGACTGGATCATCCTGCGGGTGGAACTGGAGCTGACCCCGGGGGAC
The DNA here is from genome assembly GCA_016201195.1 of Acidobacteriota bacterium. Lineage (GTDB taxonomy): Bacteria > Acidobacteriota > Terriglobia > Bryobacterales > JACQDG01 > JACQDI01. The sequence continues at coordinate 1,031 of JACQDI010000625.1, forward strand.
GCCCCCGCCCTGCGGCAGCGCGCCGACGAGATCATGCGGGTGCGCAACGAAAAATTCCCGCCGACGATGAAATGCGCGGGAAGCATCTTCAAGAACCTGCTGGTAGCCGAGCTGCCGAAGGAGGTCGTGGCCGCGATCCCGCCGCAGGCGATCCGCGAGGGCAAGGTGGCTTCGGCTTACTTTCTCGACCAGGTGGGGGCGAAGGGGATGCGCCGCAACGGCATCCAGGTGGCGAGCTACCACGCCAACCTCATCTATAACGACGGCGGCGGAACGGCGGCCGATCTGCGCGCCCTGATCGTGGACCTGCGCGACCGCGTCCAGGAGCGCTTCGGCATCGAGCTCGAGGAAGAGGTGCAGTATTTGGGGGAGTGGTAGGGATTTAGTGGACATCGTATCCATGAAATGGAGTACTAAGGTCCTGTCCCTACGTGGTCGCTAGGGTAAACTCGGAAAAATTAAAAAGTGAGACTTTCCCGACCCTCCTGGTGTTTGTTACAACATAGACTAGGGCGTGAGAGGGTGAGATATGAGCATTTCCAGGGTGTGGAAGTGGGTTCTGGTGACGGGGGTGGCCGCTTGCAGCCTGGTTCCCCTGAGACGGGTGGCAGCCCAGGAGCCGCCCCAAGAGCCGGATGACCAGGAACTGCTGGTCCCCCACGCGGACTGCATCTTTCTGGGCCCACAGCGCGATCGCTTCCTGAAAGGGGGCCTGCTCGAAGCGCAGCGCCGGGCGGCTCTTGGCGAGATGACCAGTGAAGTGGCGGCGGCGTTGCCGCTCACGCTGCCATCGCGCAGCCGGTCGGGCGCCATCCAGAGGCGAACGCTGCCGAACCCGGGCAGCATTGACGAGATCCTGTTCGGGACCATGCAGGCCAACGGCATCACCCCCGCCGACCGGTCAACGGACCAAGAATTCCTTCGGCGGGTGACCCTGGATTTGACCGGCCGCATCCCCACGGCGCAGGAGACCATGCAGTTCCTGGCCGACCCCACACCCAACAAGCGCTCCGTGCTGGTGGACCGGCTGCTCGCGACACCGCAGTTGGTGGACAAGTGGACCATGTTCTTCGGCGATCTCTATAAGAACGCCTCCCGCACCACTCAGGTCATCCGCTACCCCGAGGGCCGGGACGCTTTCTACCGCTATCTGAAATCTTCTTTGGCGGCGAACAAGCCTTATGACCAGATGGCCCGTGAGCTGATCTCGGCCACCGGCGGCAACAGCTTCGAGCAGGGCGAGCTGAATTTTCTGGTCGGGGGCTTCACCACCGGCGGGCCGGTGCAGGATACCTGGGACACCGAGACGGCGCACATCAGCGAGATATTTCTGGGCATCGCCCACATGAACTGCCTGCTGTGTCACGACGGACGGCGTCACCTGGACTCGCTGAGCCTGTGGGGCGCGCAATCCAAGCGGACGCAGGCCTGGGGGATGGCGGCGTTTGTGTCGCACTCGAACCTGGTGCGGCAGCGCCTGGGGCAGCAGGGTCCGAACTACTACTGGTCGGTCGTGGAGAACGGGCTGCGGGATTATCCGCTGAACACCACTACCGGGAACCGGCCGGCGCGGCAACCTGCGCCGGGGCAGCCCGCCACCGTCTCTCCGGCCTACATGTTCAACGGCGACAAGCCCAAGCCGGGTGAGAACTACCGGGGGGCGCTGGCGCGCGAGGTCACCGGTGACTTCCAGTTTGCGCGCGCTGCGGTCAACTACATCTGGAAGCAGTTCTTCGGCTTCGGGATCGTGGAGCCGCCGAACCAGTTCGATCTGGCGCGGCTGGACCCCAACAACTCGCCTCCGGCTCCCTGGACGCTCCAGCCTTCCAATCCACAGTTGCTCCAGAAGCTGGCGCAGGATTTCATCGACAGTAAGTACGACCTGAAGGCGCTGATGAAGGAGATCACTACCTCGCAGGCCTACCAGCTTTCGGCGCGCTACAACGGGACGTGGAACCCGGCCTGGGACCGGTTCTACGCGCGGAAGCTGGTGCGGCGGCTGGAGGCCGAGGAGATCCACGACGCGCTGGTCCAGTCGAGCGGCGTTGCGGCCAGCTACAACATCGGGGAATTGGGGACCGTGCAGTGGGCCATGCAGTTTCCCGAGCCGGTGGGCATGCCGCCGCTGAGGCAGGTGGCCGGATTCCTGGACAGTTTCCTGCGGGGCAACCGCGACGAGGAGGAGCGCAGCGGCGAGACCTCGGTGCTCCAGGCGCTCAACCTGATGAATGATCCCTTCGTCGTGAGCCGGACCCAGGTGACCCAGACGAGCCTGCTCGGCAAGAACATCAACCTGCCCGACAACCAGCTCGTGGAGGCGCTTTACATCAACGTGCTCTCGCGCTATCCCACCGATGCGGAGCGAGCGGCGGCGATGAGCTACTTGCAGAGCGGCGGCAACCGCAACCAGAAAGCGTCGGGGCTGTTGTGGTCGTTGTACAACAAAGTGGACTTTATTTTCAATTACTGATCGTGGAACGATCCGCGGAGCCAGTATGAACGAGCAGGAAAAATTCAATCGGTTCGTGGAGAAGTACCCGCACCCGCACTCGCCGGTGTTCTTCCGTCGGCCGCACTGGACGCGGCGGCGGTTCTTCGAGGTGGTGGGGGCCGGGGTGGGCGGTTACTTTCTGGCCAGGCGCGCGCAGGCGGCTGAGACTGTCTCGCAGGGCGCGGTGACGACGCAGAACAAGGCGAAGAACGTGATCTTCATCCTGCTCGCGGGCGCGGCCAGCCACATCGACACCTTCGACTTCCATAACGTGCCGGGCGTGACTCCGGCCGATTTCAAACCGGAAACCAGGAACGGGATGCTGTTTCCGACCGGGCTGCTTCCCAAGATCGCCGACCAGTTGG
>JACQDI010000626.1 GCA_016201195.1 Acidobacteriota bacterium
CGCGCTCGCGGTCGAGCTCCAGGCGGGGAGGCCGCGCGAAAGCCTCGTCTGGGATCCGGGCGTCGCAAAGCAGAGACGAGTCTCTGCGGTTTTTTGCTGGGATAGTGCGCGCGCGCAGTTCAAACCCAGAAGCGTGAACCGGTAGGCAAAGGAAGCTCCCGGCACCGGTGTAGCGTCCTCCCACTGGTTATCCGTCAACTGCTTCACCTCGGAGCCATCGGTGCGCATCACGAATAGCTCGCCGTAGGGCTGGGGGATGCCGTCGAACAAAGGGCCTTCATCCTTGAAGCCCATCCGGGCGCTGCTGAACAGCAGCCGAGGCGGCCGGGGTGGAGGATGCGACGTTTACGTTCGTGGCGAAGCGATGAAGACCTCAGTCGAACAATTCCGCCAGCGGCACGGCGATGGGGTCTCCCGCCCGCAGGATGCCGTCCAGGACCTCCTGCATCCCGGCCGCCGTGTAGAAGTAGGCCCGCCGCGTTCGCGGATCCAAAAGCCAGACAAAGGACACACCGAACGCAAGGTAATCGTGGATGCGGTCCTGCATCTCGGCCATGCGGTCTTCCGGCGAGAGGATCTCCACGCACAGCAACGGGGGACGTTTGAAGATCTGTTCGACCGGTGAATCGCTCTTCACGGCGCAAACGTCCGGGACCCGAAAGCGGTTGGACCGGACCTGAACCCGCTGCTCGGGGACCACGCGAATGCCCCATTGCTTTTCCCGGCTGCCCAGGTAGATGATCAGACGCCCCTGAAGCCGGCTATGATCGTATTCGCCCACGTTGCGCTCCAAAACCATGCCCTCCACATACTCGCGGTCGGGCCGGTAGCTCGTGGTCAAGTATTCGTCGAGCGAGACCAGAGTGCGGGTGCTCACACTACTTATCATACTCCTTGCCGGCAGGAATTGTTCTTCTGCTTGCTTCTGCTCACCGGCGGGAGGTTTCCATCCGGGCGCGCTCCGGCTGCCAGGCCGGCGTAGCGTCCTCCCACTGGTTATCCGTCAACTGCTCGGCGCGCATCACGAATAGCTCGCCGTAGGGCTGGGGGATGCCGTCGAACAAGGGGCCTTCATCCTTGAAGCCCATCCAGGCGCTGCTGAACAGCAGCCACTGGCCGTCGGGCGACCAGGAGCAGTGGCCGTCGTTGCCCGGGGTTCGCGTAAGGCGGCGCAGCCCGTTGCCGTCCGGGTGAATCGTGTACACCTCGAAGTCAGCATCGCGAAAGCTGGTAAACGCGATCAGATCGCCCTTGGGAGACCAGACTGGGAAATTGTCATACTCCGTGGTGAGGACGGTGATCTTGCCGTCTTCCAGATTCATGATACGGAGCCCCTTTGTGTCACGCCGGTCTGCACCGGCACTTCCTAAAGAATACGACAAGATGCAGCATGTTGGGGAGCGTTCATTAAGCAAACGTTAAGCCGGCAACCGGACCCGCCGACGGTGCGTTTCACCGGGTAGAGGAAGGTGGATATGCGGAAGCGAACATGGCTGCTGGCTTTAATATTGACAATAGGCGCGACGACCGGATGCGCGGTGCGGGCGACCTACGCGAGCTATGCGCGAGTGCCCCCGCCTCCGCCGGGGGTGGAAGTGTATGGGTTGGCTCCCGGGCCGGGGCACGTTTGGGTGAACGGATACTGGGCCTGGCGTGGGGGTGGGTACGCCTGGGCGCCGGGTTACTGGGCTCGGCCGCCGCGCCCGCACGCCCGATGGGCGCCGGGCCAGTGGGTGTACCGTCACGGCGGCTACTACTACCAGCCCGGCGGCTGGCGCTAAGGATTCGCCAAGAAATAACTGTGCTGGTTCGCCAGATCCGCTCCCTTTTGGTCGCGGCTCGGAATCGCGTTCCGAGCCGCGGCTGCAAGGAGCGGTTGGAATGGTTGTTTCATGACAGGCCCTAACCCCTGCGCCTGGCTTCTCCCGCCCGAGGACCTGTCACTTGAAGTACAAATTGGCCGTTGCGGCCACCTTATGGTTCCAACTCCCGAACTTCGGCTGCGCGGGCCACCGCGCTGAAACGTGCCGCAGCATCGCAGAATGGTAACGTATGTGTTACTATTGATCCGAGCAGGATGAGCGTAACCGTTAGAGAGTACCTCGACTCGGCCGGGAGATCTCCGTACGCTCAGTGGTTCCACGGTCTCAATGCACCCGCAGCTGCCAAAGTCGCAACCGCGCTCTATCGGCTGGAGCTCGGGAACTTTTCGAACGTGAAGAGCGTCGGTGCTGGGGTCTATGAATGCAAGATTGACTTCGGTCCGGGATACCGCGTCTACTTCGGCAGAGAAGGAGAGCATCGGATCATTCTGCTCGGAGGCAGCAGCAAGAAGGGACAACAGGCCGCCATTGATGCCTCGCAGAAAACCTGGGCGGCCTACAAGCGGGCCAAGCACGAGACCGAGTGACTTGAAAGGAGTTTCAGCGAAGATGGCACTCACCAGAGAATTCCGTGAAAGCATACGAGTCCGCGCCGAACGCGATCCGGCATTTCGTAAAGCGCTATTCACAGAGGCGCTGAATGCGTATCTGACCGGCCAGGAAGCTACGGGCAAGGCTGTTCTCAAGGACCTGATCAACGCCACGATTGGCTTCGAGGAACTGGCGCGTCTTGTAGACAAACCGAGCAAGAGCCTCTATCGCATGCTCGGTCCCAACGGCAACCCAAACGCCGCGAATTTCTTTGCCATCGTGCGAGCTCTGCAAAAGAAGGTCGGAGTGCGGTTGACGGTGCGGGCCGCTTGATTACAAGCGGTTGGGACCGCCCCGCACGGCGGCGCGGAAAGCCGGCCGCCCGGCGGGTGCAAACAAAAGTCTTGCGTTCTCTTGTACTGTCCTCACGGCCACGTAATGGTTCAAGTCTGTACTCGCGGCCAAGATATAGGTACAAGGGCAACGGCAACGTCGGGTTGGGTTGACAATCGGGCTGGCATCGGGCCGGCGACGGCCAGTTTATGGTTCAATCCGCGGCCACTTTATGATTCAAGTCCGAGAACCGCGCGGCCACGAGGTTTACCGGCAAGGCAGCGAAGTAGGGGCCGGCCCATACTGGTTCACCTGCGTGATGGCGCCACTCTGGCCGTTAAGTGAGAATACCGTCCAATCCCGGCCGCTGCCGGCGGGGGCCGCCGCAGTGAACAACAGGCCGCCGCTCCCGAACACCTGCACCGTCGCTCGGGATTGCGCGATGCCGTCCTCCGTTTCGCCGCGGTAGTTGTGGACGTAGAAACGGTAAGTTCCGGGCGTCAATCGGGAGAGCCGCGTGGTTTCGGTGGGAGGATGGCCGGACAATTGAATGTTATCCACCTCCAGGCGGACAAAGGGCGAGCTGGTCAGGCTGCCTAGACTGCTATAGTACACATGAAAACAGGAAGAACCATCGGGGTTGGGCCCGAGCAAATGCATGTCCAGGTCATCCGGCCTTCCGGTGGCGTCTTTGTTCCAATTCAAGGTGATGCGGATTTCTCCAACCTGCAAGACCGGCGAGAGGGAGAGATTCTGGGTCAGCGACTGACCGGCAGTGACGTTGACGGCCACCTGCGTGGAGATGAATCCGGAGGCGGAGGCGTTCAAGGTTCGACTGCCTGCCGGAACGTTGTTCAGCGTGTAGGCGCCGTCGCTTCCCGAGGTGGTGGTGAGGCTGGTGCCGGCCACCGCAATGGTGGCGCCGGAGATGGGCTGGCCGTTGGAGGCGTTTCGCACCGTTCCCGTAACGGCGCCGAGCCCGGTTGTGGCGGGGGATAGAGAGATATCCTGCGTCAGCGTCTGGCCGGCGACCACGCTGACCGAGACCTGCGCGGAGACGAAGCCGGAGGACGAGGCGTTCAGTGTCTGGCTGCCGGAGGGGACGTTGTTCAAGGTGTACGTGCCGTCGCTCTTGGAGGAGGTGGTGAGGCTGGTGTTGGCCACCGAGATGGTGGCGCCGGAGATCGGCTGGCCGTTACCGGCGTTCCTCACGACGCCGGCCACCGTGCCGGTCGTGGTCGAAGGAAGCGCCGGGCAGGTGCAGCAGCAATCGGAAGACAACAGGGCCACCATGACCCGCTCGCGCAGCCCTATCAAGCTGACATAGCTCTCCAGGGCGGTGAACGGCGCGCCCACCCGCATGTTCTGGAAAACACCGAAATCGAAGGAAGCGATGCAGGCGCCGTAGTTTCGGAGGTTCACCGCCCCTGCCGCCAGATTCAGGCTGATCTGAGCCGCCGTATCGGGCGGCAGCGGCGCATTACAGGGATAAAAAGTGGCCAGGGCTTCCGCAATCCCAAAGTTGAGGCCGGCCTGCAACAGGGATCCAATGTTAACTCCGAAGTCGCACGTCAAAGCAGCTTGTCTCACCGCCTGCGTGAGATCCTGGATCAAGCCCTGCGCGGCTTGCAGAGCATCGTCGCCGCTCATGCCGGGAAGCGCCGCTGCTAGGCCGGAAAACCTCGTCAAATCGAAGGAAAGGCAGGGACTCATCGACACGACCCCGTCCGAGGCGGAGCCCAAATCGATCCTCATCTGGGCAACCCAGGCCGCATCCAGGCTGCGACCCAAGTTGAAGCTGGCCCGAGCGAAAAAGAACCCCAGGCTGTGCATCCCTACATAGAATGACGTTAGGTTTCTCCCGCACAACTTTCCCCCGGTCGGTCCGGCAACGATGATGGTGAAGTTCGCGGTCAGAAGCTCGGCGCCGTTGTAGAGCACACGCACCGCCCAGTTGCCGGGCAAAGTGGCCGGCAGGTCGCCGGCGATGGCGATGCCGGACCAGAAGCAAACATCCCCGCTGACGTCTAGGATCAGCCGCTGCCTGGTGAAGACGGAGCCATCCGGCTTGATCCACTCCCAGAGGATGACATCACCCTGGCTGACTCCCGAGACGGAGGTCCAGTGGAACACCAGCGCGTCGGTTGCGGCAAAAACGGATTTCGCCGGAGGAGGCGGGTCGCAAGCGTCGGGCCTGGCGCCGGTGACCCTTTGGTTTGCCAGCGAGAGCGCCACCTGGTTTTCCGCCGTCGCCGCCAGCCGATCCATTCGCCCGGGCACCGGCGAGAGATCCGCGGAACGGGCGGCGCGGGCAGCCTGGCCCACATTCTTGGCGCGAGCCTGAACCAGTTCTTCGCTCGGATGGAACGCAGGGAAGACGGAGTTCTGCGCCAGAAGAACCACGCCAGGCGCCGCCGCGCACGATGCCGTCTTTCGATCCGGTGAGGCTGGGACACTCCCGTTCGCGGGGCTCGATTGTGCCCAGCCGCCCGGTGTGGCGAAGGTCAGGCTCAGGACAAACAGGATGTAACCCCATCCCCGGTTCTTCATGATGGCCTCCCCATCATCTGGACATCCCAGTCCCTGGGAGATCCGAGCGCCGAAGAGGGCCCGCCAGTGAGAGCGCAAGCCAGGCGGCAAACGGAACCACAGACCGTGTGGGCAACGGCAGCCCATAATCCACATCGGCCTGTGACCAGAAGGCCCCTATACGGTTGTGCCCTTAGTCAGTTCTGGGAAAGAAGCGTATGCGCCACTGGTGCTGCGACATAGAAGATGTGCGCCTTCGGTCTCGCCGTTTGATCTCAGGCTCGGCATCTGCCCGGCAGTCGACGTGTAACTCAGCTTCTTGCCGTTGCCGTTGACCTTCGTGATGAGTGACCGCCGGGGTCTCATCGACGGTTGCCGCGACCGGGGCGACGACGGGAGGCTGTGGTCTGGAGGGATCAGTAAGACCTGGCGTCCCTGGGGCTGCTGCGCCGGCTGCTGCTGCGCGGGGAGCTGTGCCAGGAGCAGAAGGAAGAGCAGGAGGGTCACGGAGTCCACCTCGATGTTGAAGATCCGAACAACGGTGATGATGCACCACGCCGGGGTGCCACGGTCGGCTTACCGGGAGCCGAGTTTGAGGGCTAGGGCGTTCGCGATCTTTTCCCGGGCGGCGAGGTCCGGCTGCTCACAGCCGCAGTCGATGGCCGTTTCGGCGAGCGGGGCCAGGGAGCGGGTGTAGAAGTCGAGCGCCTTTTCGCGCTGGCCCGATTTTTCGAGGGCTACGCCCAGGTGGTAGGCAGTCATGCGGCGGTCCGGGGCGAGCGTGTAGGCTCGCTGCAGCTCGTCCAGGGCGTCGGCGAAGCGGCCGGCTTCGAGCAACCTTACACCCAGGGCCTCCCGCAGCGCGGCCTCGGCGGGCGCGGGGTTTTTGCCGGCCAGAAGCTCGCGGAGGTCGCCGCGCACCAGCAGCGCCGCGCGCCCCAGGTCCAGGGGAACATCTCCCAACGCCTCGCCCGGGTTGCGGTGCAGGTCCGCCAGCGAGACCGTCTTCGAGGTATTGGCCGAGGTGCGCACCTTCACCTGGTCGTTCGCGTCCACCGA
>JACQDI010000627.1 GCA_016201195.1 Acidobacteriota bacterium
ACCACCGAAAGCCCCGGGACCAGCGGAAAACTCCGCTCGTCCCGCGTGGCAACCTGTGAGCCGGTCGCAAGCGCGGTCGCCGCAATCAGAAGGTCATGGGCCCCGATTCTCACGCCGCTCGCGGCCAATTCCGCGCCGAGCCGCGCATGTACCCGCGCCGCCATCAGATCAAACGCAATTACGGGCATACGAGCCAGAAGCTGCTCCAGGAAAATCTCGCGGCGGCTCCGTTGCTCCGGCTTGGCCGCGCGATGAGCGACATAGAGCATCTCCGAAGCGGTGATGGCCGCCAGCCCAACCTTCCCTGGATGCCCTGCCAGCAGCGAGGCCAGATCCAAGCGGCCCCGTCCTGCTTCGATCAGAACGCTGGCGTCGATCAGCGTTCCCACGGGGACTCCTGGACGGGAGGCTGGTTCTTAATAATATCTTCTAGGTCGTCCCAGTATCCTGGATCAGGTTTGGGCGCCGTGCGCAGAACCTCAATCAGGTCAGCCAGCGTGAATACTCTCGGACCCACGGGCGCCATCCGGCAAATCGGCTCGCCGCCCCGCTCGATTACGAATTCCTCGCCCCGGTATCGGATGCGGTTGAGCAGGTCCGAGAAATTCCGTACTGCTTCCGTCGCCGAAATATATGATTCCATGATAATCTGATTATAGCACAGAAGGTGCTCCTTGACGTTCTGCTTCCACGCTCCCGCCGCCCGCGCCGTCTATCCGTGTATAATGTCCACCGTGAGGAGTGTTATGTCCCGCCGTCGCTTTCTCGCCCGTGGCTTCTCCCTGATCGAGCTGCTCATCGTGATCGCCATCATTCTGATCATCGCGGCGATCGCCATGCCCAAGCTCACCAAGGCCCGCATGTTCGCTTACGAGATGGCAGCCGTCCGCACGCTGGGCACCATCAACACCGCCCAGGCGCAGTATTTTTCGACCTATGGCCGGTACGCGACCACGCTAATTGAACTGGGTCCGCCGCCCGGAGGGGGCACCGCTTCCACCGCCGCGGCGGCCGACCTGATCTCCGGCGACCTCTCGTTGGGCACCAAGTCCGGCTATCTTTTCACCATGGTTGGAAACCCGCAGGGCTACGCGGCCAACGCCAATCCCCAGGTCTACAACACCACCGGCACGCGCTCCTTCTTCACCGACCAGTCCACCGTGATCCGCGAGCACCTGGGAAACGAGCCGGCTTCAGTCAACGACCCGGAAATCAAGTAGGGTAAGCCTCCGGCTTGCCCATCAAGAGATGTACGCACACCAGCGCCAGCGGGTGCAGCACCCCCATCAGGATAAACACGGGAACATATCCGAAGTAGGTAATCAGCACCCCCGGAACAATCGCCGAGAATAAGAATCCGCCGAGGCCTCCCGCCGACGCTCCGATCCCCACCACCGACGCAACCGTATTGGACGGAAATGCATCCGAGGCGGTGGTAAACAAGTTAGCCGACCAGCCCTGGTGGGCCGAAGTCGCGAGCGCCACCAGCGCAATCGCCAGGATGGGGCTCTTCACGAACACCGCCGTCACTGCCACCGGCATACACGCCGCCGCCGCGAGCATCGCCGTCTTGCGCGCCCGCAGCACCTCCCAGCCCCGCCGCATCAGGTACCCGGAAAGCCACCCGCCGCCAACGCTCCCCACGTCCGCCGCCAGGTAGATCACCGGCAGCGCCCACCCGATCTCCTTCAGGTTGAAATGCCGCGCGTCATAGAAATACGGCGGCAGCCAGATGAGGTAGAACCACCACACCGGATCGGTGAGGAACTTCCCCACCGCGAAGCCCCAGGTCGGCCGCTGCCGCAGAGCCTCCAGCCACCCCACTGCCTCGCCCGCGTCCTCCTCCTGCTGGGGCGGCCGTTCGTAGTAATACCACCACAGCGGCACCCAGAAGAGCCCCAGCCCCGCCGTGATCAAAAACGCCGCTCGCCACCCGAACGCCCCCGCCACAGCCACGATCGCCGGCGGCCCGATCGTCGCCGCCACGTTGGTTCCCGCGTTGAAAATGCCGGTCGCGAAAGCCCGATCCTTCTTGGGAAACCACTCTGCCACGCTCTTGATCGCGGAAGGGAAATTCCCCGCCTCGCCCAGCCCGAGCATAAATCGCCAAAACCCCAGCGCCACCCCCGACCGCGCCACCGCGTGCAGTGCCGCCGCCACCGACCACCAGAGGATCGACACCAGGTAACCGGCCCTGGTCCCCACCCGGTCGATGAACTTCCCCATGAACAAGAACCCCAGCGTGTACGCGGCCTGGAAAGCTCCATTGATGTAACCGTACTGCAAATCGTTGAGGTGCAGGTCCTGGCGAATCACCGGAATCAGCACCGAGAAGACGATCCGGTCCAGGTAGTTGACCGTGGTCGCAAAGAACAGCAGCCCCAGGATGATCCAGCGCTTTCGATTCACCGTACAGTTTCTATATTACTAATAAAATCGCGGCGCCTCGAACTTGTGGCGCACGCACTCTTGCGTGCCGCCTCGACACTCGTGTCGAGGCTTCGGAGCCGCGCAGCGAGACGAGTCTCGACGCGGCAGACACAAGTGTCTGCGCCACGACATGGGCACGAAAGCCGCTACTTTAACGCCTAGGGCAGCCCAGGGGGGCTGCCCTACACACGCCATGCTAAAATAGCAGGTTTCCGGGGATAAACACCTTTGCAACGCAGGAAATCCATCGTCGTGGACGTCGGGGGCGTGAAGGTGGGCGGCTCGCACCCCATCGTCGTCCAGTCCATGACCAACACCGACACGGCCGACGTGACCTCGACCGTCAACCAGGTCATGGCGCTGGCCGCAGCCGGCTCCGAACTGGTCCGCGTGACTGTGAACCACGAAAGGGCGGCCGAGGCGCTCCCCAAGATCGCCGACACGCTCGAGAGATTCGGCTGCCGCGTTCCCCTGATCGGCGATTTCCACTACAACGGCCACATCCTGCTAAAGAAATACCCGGAGTGCGCCCGGCGCCTGGCCAAGTATCGCATCAACCCCGGCAACGTGAACATCGGCCAGAAGCACGACAACAACTTCCGCACCATGATCGAGGCGGCCATCGAAAACGGCAAGCCGGTGCGGATTGGGGTCAACTGGGGATCGCTCGACCAGGTGCTGCTCACGCGCCTGATGGACGAAAACTCGCGCCTCGCCGAGCCCCGCGACGCCGCTCACCACCGAAGCGATTGTGCAGAGCGCCATCAACTCCGCCCGCGCCGCCGAGGAGTACGGCCTGCCCGCCGACCGCATCATCCTCAGCGCCAAGGTGAGCCGCGTCCCCGACCTGGTGCGCGTCTACCGCGAGATGGCCGCCCGTTGCGAATACCCCCTGCACCTCGGCCTGACCGAAGCGGGTATGGGCGCCAAGGGCATCGTCGCCACCACCGCCGCTCTTGCCATCCTGCTCCAGGAAGGCATCGGCGATACCATCCGCACCTCGCTTACTCCTCTGCCCGACGGCGACCGCACCGAAGAAGTGCGCATTTGCCAGCAGATCCTGCAATCCCTCGAGATCCGCAGCTTCACCCCCCAGGTCACCGCCTGTCCCGGCTGCGGCCGCACCACCAGCACCTTCTTCCAGGAGATGGCCGACCAAATCCAGACCTACCTGCGCAACCAGATGCCCGTGTGGCGCGACCAATACCCGGGCATCGAAGAGCTGAAGGTCGCCGTGATGGGCTGCGTGGTCAACGGCCCCGGCGAATCCAAGCACGCCGACATCGGCATCTCGCTCCCCGGCACCTTCGAGGAGCCCAAGGCGCCGGTCTACGTCGATGGCCGCCTGGTGGTGACGCTGAAGGGCGTGAACATCGTGCCCGAATTCATCCAGATCCTGAACCAGTACGTGGAACGCCGCTACGCTTCCCAGCCCGTTATATCAGCAGCGAATGAACGCGCATGAACGCGAATAAGATTTTCCTGTTCATTTGCGTTTGTTCACATTTATTCGCGGCTGATACCTGGTGGGAGCGGGAGCCTCTGCGTATCATCGATCTGGTCACACCCTTCGGCCAGATCACGGCCTTGCCGCCCGCCGACGCCGCGGCGCGCAAAGTCGCCGGCTTCTACAACGCCGAGCACCTCCACGTGATGGGCATGGGAGGCGGCCTCGACGACCAGCGCTTCTTCTTCTCCACGAAACTGGCTGCCAAGTCCAACGAGGACTACCTGGGCCGCTATCTACCCGAGGCCAGGCGCCGCGGCCTGCGCGTGTTCATTTATTTCAACGTCCACTGGTACACCGCCGCTTTCGGCAACGCCCATCCCGACTGGCTTCAGGTGCGCGAGGATTCGCGTCCCCTCACCGGCGTCTACCAGACCGGCATGGACTTCTGCGTCAACAGCCCCTGGCGCGAGTGGGTCTTCCAGCTCCTGCGCGATCTCAGCGCCTACCCCATCGACGGCATCTTCTTCGACGGCCCCATCTTTTTCCCCGACACCTGCTACTGCCGCTGGTGCCGCCAGAAATTCGAGAAGGCCCACGGCCGCCCGCTCCCCTCTAAGAAAGACCGCCAGGGAAAGCCGTTCCATGATTTGGTCGAGTTCCAGGCCGCGAGCCTCGCCGAGTTCCTGCGCGATTCCCGGCGCGTGATCAAGTCCGCCAACGCGGCGATTGCTTTCTACATGAACGGCGGGACCCGCGGCGGCAACTGGGCCACTGGCCGGATGAACCGCGCGTTGGTCGGCGAGCAGGACCTGCTCGGCAGCGAAGGCGGATTCCTCTACGGCGACCTGACCCGCAGCCCGATCTGGAAGCCCGGCGCGACGGCGAAGCTGCTCGAAGCCCAGGCCGGCGGCAAGCCCCGCATCATCTTCTCCGCCGCCGCCCACAAGCCGTGGACCTTTTCCTTGCTTCCCGCCCCCGAGCTGCGCCTGCTCTACGCCGAGAGCATCGCCAACGCCTCCGGCGTGTGGTTCGGCATCACCCCCGACGAATTTCAGCAGCCGGAGATGCAAGCACTTGTCGAGATGAACCGGTTCCTCGCGAAGAACGCCGAATACTACCGGGACACCAAGTCCGAGGCGCGGGTGGCGCCGGTGTGGTCCGACACCACGGCCAACACCTACGCCGGCGCCGCCGCCCAGTTGATCGACATTGACCGCGTGCCGCAGCGCAGCGAGGTCGGTAACCTCGACCAGGAATTTGGGGGGCTCTACGACGCCTTGCTTCGCGCCCAGGTCCCCTTTGACGTGATCGATGACTACAGCCTGGAGCGCGAGGACCTTGCCCGTTACGCAGCCCTATTGCTCCCCAACGTCGCCTGCATGAGCGACCAAACGGCCGCCCGCCTGCGCGACTACGTCCGCCAGGGCGGCCACCTGTTCGCCACCTTTGAAACCTCGCTCTACGATGAGTTCGGCGTTCGCCGCCAGGACTTCGCGCTGCGCGACCTGTTCGGCGTCACCGCAACCGGAAAGATCGCCGGCCCTCAGCGCTGGGATTTCCTGAAGCGGCGCGGCTCAAGCCCGCTGCTCGACGGCTTGGCCCGCGAGTGGATTCCGTCCCCCGTCTACCACGTCCAGGTCAAGCCGTCGGGCGCGTCACCCCTGCTCCAGTTCACCCGCCCGCTCACCGGCCCCTACGACGGCATCCCCGATTTGTCCGACGACCCCGCCCTGCTCGTCAACGGCAACACCGTCTATTCCGCCGGCGATCTCGGCAACGCCATTCAGAGCTTTCACATGATGGAAGCGCTTCGCCTGGTCGCCAACGCCGTGCGCGAGGTCGCCCCGTCGCCGGTCACAATAGAGAACGCCCCGCAGTCCGTGGAGGTCGTCCTGCGCTCTCAAAACGGCGGCCGCCGCCTGCTCCTGCACCTGATCAACTACACGGGCGAGATGACCCGCCCCATCCAGCGCGTCCTGCCGCTCAAAAACCTCCGCATCTCCGTTCGCATCAGCGCTCCGGTCAAGCGCGCCCACACCTTGGTGCGCCCTCAAAGGCTCTCAGTCAAAGCTGTCCGCGACCAAGTACAGTTGACCCTTCCTCAGCTTCTCGAGTATGAAGTCGTCGTCCTCGACTTCTGACTCCTGTCTCCTCACGGCAGCACATGATAATGCGCATGCATCCCCGCCACCAGGTGATCGCTGACGTGGCAGTGGAACATCCACGTGCCGGGGTTGTCGGGGACCATGTCGGCCACCACCATCTGCGCGGGCATCAGCGTGATTACGTCCGTCCGCTTCTTATCCTGTAACACCACGTTGCCGTGCCAGTGCGGTGAGTGGAAATTGAACGCGTCGCCGAGGCTGATCAGGTACCAGCGCACCCGCTCACCCTTCTTCATGGTCATCATGGGCATGTTGCCGAACAGGTAGCCGTTGATCGAGTACTTGTGATTCACAGCCGCGAAGCCGCCCCCGACGAACGGCGAGGAATTGCCCTCGATGTCAACCG